>NZ_JANZYQ010000047.1:0-1435 GCF_059335935.1 Thermobaculum sp. T2p | reverse complement strand
CTTCCACTCTACCTCGTAACGTCCACCTATTACTCCAAGCTCCACTATTCCAAACCCCTATAAAGGTAAGCTGTAATAATCCTGATCTATGAATTCCTTGTTTCCATAAGAAAAGCTCACACAATATGATACCCATACATCCTAATTTGTGCGAATCCTGTACTCTAATACGCAATTCAGTGGATATCAGATCTGGTGAACTTATATTGCAAGTATAAGCTAAACGCTCTGCTAGCGATTTCGTGGTGTCTGGATAATCAAGACAGGTGCCGGTGTTTGGGTAGCCGGGATGTATGTACCGGAAGACTCGATTTTTACAGTCGGCGTAGTTACCGGCTCAGTGGATTCTGGACTTGGCCTTAAGGTCGGAGTAGGGATCGATTCCTGCGTGGAGGGGATAGTTGGAGTTGACCAGATAGTTGGGATAGGCGTAGGAGCATTAGTGGGTGTAACTGTAGGCCGTGGAGGGCTAGACTTAGTGGGAGTGGGCGATAAAGTTGGATAGGGTGTAGGAGTTGAGGTAGCTGCTGGAGTAGGAGTTGGCTCCTTGGCAGGAGTGGGCGTTGGTTCGGCGGTGGGCGTAGTAGTAGGACTGGGCGTAGATGTAGGAGTTGCCGTAGGCTGAAGGATAGGGGGCTTAATCCTTACTGGAGTATTAGTTGGCTCGGGAGTAGGGGTAGAAGTAGGAGTTGGAACAACTTCGGGAGAGTTCTTCAGCTCAGGTGTTGGGGTAATGATGTAAGTAGTAGAAGTAGGAGGCAAGATATCAGTATGTGCGGAGACCTCGGGACATTTAGAGCTACCTTGGCTATTGACTGCGCACACTTTGTATGTGTAATCAGTATTTGGCTTCAATCCCATATCCAGATAGGAGATGCTGTTAGAGCCTAATACAGCCACGCGACGCCAACCAGCATTACTCGTTCTTCTATAAATAAAATACGCATCTTCGTTTGGAGATACATCCACCCAAAGTAACCTGATGGAATAAGGAGATAAGACTACAGCTGTCAAATTCTCAGGAGAGGCTGGAGCACTGTCCTGAAGATAGTAAGGACTCTCGGTAGGAATGGGAGTAGATGCTAATACTAGCGGGTAGGGAGACCCAGAAGGCGTATTAAGGTTAGAATCTGGGATCTCGGTAACAATTGGAGGGATTCGAGAGCCTACGAAGGGAATAAAGGTTGCCCCAAGCAACACGCACGCTGACACTAAGAGAGTAGCGGGTAGCAGTATCCAAAACGGTTTCGAAACTCGTTTATTACCTTCAGATTCCGGTATTTCCGTCTTAGCAACTTGATTTTTGTGTTGACTACCAGAAGTAAATCTAGAGATATTTGGCAAATAGGCAGTTACTCCCCATGGATCCACGTAAGAATTATGCTTAGAAAAATCGCCGGTGCATTCGTATATTGCATCATGGTCGTGGTGGGAG
>NZ_JANZYQ010000046.1:0-1466 GCF_059335935.1 Thermobaculum sp. T2p | reverse complement strand
TCAGTTGTCTATCAGCTTTCTTAGGCACTTTGCCACCTACCTACAAACATTTGTTATCATTCACGACCTGGCCCGAGCTGAGCTCAGCTCGGGCCAGTATTTTACATGCTTAAGTATACCTTACTCTAGGATTTGGGTGACGACGCCAGCGCCCACTGTGCGCCCACCCTCCCTGATGGCAAACCTCAAACCCTCCTCTATCGCCACAGGCGCTATCAGCTCCACCTCCAAGTTCACATTGTCCCCAGGCACCACCATCTCTACACCCTCAGGCAACTTCACCTCCCCTGTCACATCCGTCGTCCGGATGTAAAACTGCGGCCTGTACCCACTGAAAAACGGCGTGTGCCTACCACCCTCCTCCTTCGACAACACGTACACCTCAGCCCTGAACCTCGTGTGCGGGTTGATGCTCCCAGGCGCTGCCAACACCATACCCCTCTCCACTTCCGTCCTCTCTACTCCCCTCAACAAACACCCTATGTTGTCCCCCGCTACCCCCTCATCCAACGTCTTCTGGAACATCTCCACCCCTGTCACTACCGTGCTCCGCCTCTCAGCCCTCAATCCCACTATCTCTACTGTGTCCCCTACCTTGACTCTACCCCTCTCTACTCTACCTGTTACTACTGTACCCCTCCCCTTGATCGCAAATACGTCCTCTATCGGCATCAAAAACGGCCGATCCACAGCCCTCTGCGGCGTCGGTATGTACTCATCTACCGCATCCATCAACTCCAATATCGGCTGATACTCCGGCGCATTGATGTCCGTGCTGCTGCTCTCCAACGCCCTAAGCGCACTCCCACGTATGATCGGCACCTCATCCCCAGGAAATCCATACCGCGATAGCAGCTCCCTCACCTCCATCTCCACCAACTCCAATAACTCCTCGTCATCCATCATGTCTACCTTGTTCAAAAACACTACTATCGCGGGTACCTCCACCTGCCTCGCCAACAATATGTGCTCCCTCGTCTGCGGCATCGGCCCATCAGGCGCACTCACCACCAATATCGCACCATCCATCTGCGCCGCACCCGTGATCATGTTCTTGATGTAGTCCGCATGCCCAGGACAATCTACATGCGCATAGTGCCTCTTGTCCGTCTCATACTCCACATGCGCTATCGAGATCGTTATACCCCTCGCCCTCTCCTCAGGCGCCTTGTCTATCGTCTCAAACGGCCGGTACTGCGCCTCCCCCTTCAGCGCCAATACCTTCGTGATCGCCGCCGTCAACGTCGTCTTCCCATGATCTACATGCCCTATCGTCCCTACGTTCACATGCGGCTTCGTCCTCTCAAACCTCTGCTTCGCCAACCTCAGGCCTCCTTATAGTAAGTATTTTTTTGTTTATTAGCTTAGTTTTTACCCACAATCTAGCGCTTGTTCTTAGCCTGTATCTCAGCGCTCAAAGATATTGGAACTGGTTCATAGTGATCAAACAGCATATTGAATGAAGC
>NZ_JANZYQ010000045.1:0-727 GCF_059335935.1 Thermobaculum sp. T2p | reverse complement strand
CCTGCGCAGACGATGTTCGTAGCCTACCTATAAGGGATTGAAACTTACTTGGAAGACCTACTCGCCTTTGCCGAGTGGGCGTTCGTAGCCTACCTATAAGGGATTGAAACTCGGGATACACCTGGCGATCATAACGTACAAACCGCGTTCGTAGCCTACCTATAAGGGATTGAAACAGAGGAACAACTACGACTGGAAAGCCCTTATTCCGTGTTCGTAGCCTACCTATAAGGGATTGAAACTCCAGTGAATTCTATCTCCGGTAAATTTTCTCGACAGTTCGTAGCCTACCTATAAGGGATTGAAACCTGGGAAGTCATCGAACCTATTCCCAGTCCAGTCAATGTTCGTAGCCTACCTATAAGGGATTGAAACAGGGATATTTGCCGTCCTGCAGGGCAAGTCCTATGCGTTCGTAGCCTACCTATAAGGGATTGAAACCCTCCAGAAGAGCAGAATAGGGGTTTATAAGGCTAACAAGAACGGTTCGTAGCCTACCTATAAGGGATTGAAACGTTAGAAAAAGAGGGGTTGAGGCAGAGTAACTCTACGTTCGTAGCCTACCTATAAGGGATTGAAACTTTTTCTCTCCTTTTTTATTATTCCCCTAGGGGTTAAGTTCGTAGCCTACCTATAAGGGATTGAAACCTCCATGTAGGCGCCGCGTATTCCGCGGCGCCCATAGTTCGTAGCCTACCTATAAGGGATTGAAACAACTTTATGGCCG
>NZ_JANZYQ010000044.1:0-1038 GCF_059335935.1 Thermobaculum sp. T2p | reverse complement strand
TCACCCCCTCCACCCTGCAGTGGCAGCAGGGAGTCCGGTGCGACCTCGTGAGCCGGCAGCCACCACTCTCCCCACGTGTACCTGTGAGGACAGCTGTTATGTGAAATTCCCGATTTCCCGGTCTCTTAACAATCGGGAAATCGGGAAAAACTCCCAGGAGGTGTTCTAATATGTTCTATTTGCCCCTCCCTGCAGAGGTCGCTCTGGGCCTTGGAGTGGCTTGCTACAGCCTCATGCTTGGCGAAGATGATACCAAGGGGCTTTGGGATTGCACGCTCAGGCAGCCCAGTCCCTGAGACTGTCCCTACAAGTGAGGGGGAAGCCTCCAGGGCAACCCAGCACCCACTCCCTGCAGAGGTCACAACACCTCCCCAGGCACATCTCCTCCAACCCTCATCTCACAGCCCACAGGCCCTCTGGTCCTGCAACCACCTGGTGTCAGCAACATGGAGGAAGCACTGCTCTATAACAAAAAAGGATCATATATGATATATTACCCTCCATGGAAACCAACACTCCCTCCTCCTGCACACGAACCACCTCCACAGGACCACCCAGCGATCACCCGCTGGGCTGGCAGGTCCCCAAAAGCCCTTCCCTCAGGAGCTACCCCTCGTGTCTCAGCACCTCCACCCTCACAGAGCTACCCCAGGGGAGATCCCTCCAAGGATCCACAGCACCCCTCCTACTTTTTCCCGATTTCCCGATTACTTAAGAGACCGGGAAATCGGGAAAAACTCATGAGCACTCCCCTTTGCAAGGCAGGTGATCCACCTACCAATTCTCCTTATGCCCGGAGAGCCCAGCAGGCAGCGTTCTCTCTACGCTCCAATAGGTCAATGACCCCTTCAGGGGGGACAGCAAGGCCCAGCACCAGCCCTCACCTCCATGCTGCCCTCACACCGCCCGCAGACCCACCACAGCTTCACCTCCAACAGGCCTCCCATAAGTCGGAAGTGAGGTCAGAGGCAGCCGCCTACCTCTTGTGCCACAGAGGAAGTGGCAGTCTTGCAGGAGCCAAAGGCTGCCCACAGGGAG
>NZ_JANZYQ010000043.1:0-983 GCF_059335935.1 Thermobaculum sp. T2p | reverse complement strand
CTGGAGCTAGTGAGGAGGATATCAGGAAGGTAGTGGAGAGGATAGAGAGTGAGGGGTTGAGTGCGCACATCAGTCGAGGGATGGAGAGGACGGTGATAGGAGTGATAGGGCATGGGGTGGATGTACACCGGATAGTGGATGCGTTGGAGGGGATGAGTGTAGTAGAGAACTTGGTGCCTATCAGCAAGCCTTTCAAGCTATCCAGTCGGGAGTTTCATCCGGAGGACAGTGTGGTGGAGGTCAATGGTGTGAGGATAGGAGGGGAGGAGGTAGTGGTGATAGGGGGGCCATGTAGTGTGGAGAGCGAGGAGCAGACGGTGGAGACAGCCAGGGCAGTGAAGGCAGCAGGAGGGAAGCTGTTGAGGGGAGGGGCATACAAGCCGAGGACATCGCCGTACAGTTTTCGTGGGATGGGAGTGAGGGGATTGGAGATATTGGCGCGAGCGAGGGAGGAGACGGGACTGGGGGTGGTGACGGAGGTGATGAGTGTGGAGGAGCTGCCGGTGGTGATGGAGTATGCGGACATGTTGCAGATAGGGACACGCAACATGCAGAACTATGCGTTGTTGGAGGCGGTGGGGAGGACTGATATGCCTGTGTTGTTGAAGCGAGGGATGAGTGCGACGATAGAGGAGTGGTTGTTGGCAGCGGAGTACATCATGGCGCAGGGTAATAGGAGGGTGGTGTTGTGTGAGAGGGGGATAAGGTCGTTTGATCCATATACGAGGAATGTGTTTGATGTGGGTGCGATAGCGTTGGTGAAGAGGTTATCGCACCTGCCGGTGATAGGGGATCCGAGTCAGGGGACAGGGAAGTCGAGTTTGGTGGGGCCAGTGAGTTTGGCAGCGGTGGCAGCAGGAGCGGATGGGTTGTTGGTGGAGGTGCATCCCAATCCGGAGGGAGCGATGAGCGATAATGCCCAGCAGGTGACTTTTGAGGAGTTTGAGCAGCTGATGACTGGTGTCAGAAGGGTGGCTGCAGCT
>NZ_JANZYQ010000042.1:0-3593 GCF_059335935.1 Thermobaculum sp. T2p | reverse complement strand
CCCTTGAGCTTTTGACGCAGCAGCTCATCTATCTGGAAGATGCCTGCTGCGTTGGTCATGTGGATGGTCACTCGTATGGCCTTGTCCTGACCCTGGTTTATTTCCACTTTCTCTATGGCGGCAGCGGACACGGAGTGGATGTTGACGTGTCCACTTTCGAAGGGTATTCTGGATCTGCCCTGGGCCATATCGAGCGCATCGGCCACTCGCACTATACCTGCCTCCAGAGTGAGGGGTCTGCCATCGCTTCTGTGAGTGATGATGGCGTGCAGGGTTTCTGAGATGATGACTCGGCGTTCAGCCGGGGGGTAGAGGTTACTGAGCAGTTCCTGGAGTTTGGGTAGTGCTATGAAGAGGCTCATGAACTCGTGATCATCTCTGTGTATGGACATACCGCAGTCATGGAGGAGTGCTGCCAGTACCACAACGACTTCTGCATCGTGCTCGGACATGCCGTGGTCTTTGACTATTGAGGGTTGTATGTTCTTGGCCATCAGGAGGCGAAGGAGTCTGAGGGCGAGGTTGGCGACTATCTGCACATGGACTGGGCCGTGATCGCTCATGCCCAGTAGTGGATGTCTTGCCCTTCCAACCTTCGATTCCGTCTCCTTTTCGACCGGCCTGGATTCGGTGTAGACTACCGTCTCATGCTACTGGCACACAAGGCTGATCCGCCGCTGGTGAACCTGATCGCTCGTACTGTCAGCCCTAGCATCTGTTCCTGGTGCAGCGGCACTTAGTACAGCTTACTGGCACGCCTCGGGGGTATAGCCAGAGGGACAAGGTAAAGTTCCCTAAGAGCTCTCTCGAGCGAATCTCTTCCTAGTTGCCCTGTACCCACACGTACCTCCGCTGAGTGGTGCCAAGCAAATTGGCTCTCCTAAAGGCTTCGTGTATCACGAAAGGAGCTAGCCGCCTGGCTTGGCGTGGGAAATTTCTCCGGCTCTTGCCTATTTGGTATCGGCGGCGTGCAGGCTTTGGGCCATCGTCTGGAAGTCCTCAAGTAATCCCTCCCTAACGAGTGTCTCTCTGGAACTGTATACACCATATCCCTCCATCGTCAGATTCATGGGCTGCCCAGCATCCACCACGAAGGCCATAAGTTGCATCTGATCCTCTGCTGGTCTCACAGAGTAAATTACTCCATTGGCAAGACTACTCTCCTTCTGGAACCTCATGCCGGTATCCCGCCAAGACATCTCGATGGCCTCGGCCCAGCCAACAGGATCGGGATGTCGCCTAAACAGCTCAAGCTGCATGACCCGTAGGTTCTTGTTCCTATCTGCCAGCACCTTGTAGTTAGTGGCGGTGAGCACGAGACGATCCGGCTTGTGCTGGGAGTTGGGAGGCACATAGGCCCGTCTATCACCCAGGTCCACTGCTTGCCATCTGGCTGGCACGAGCATGCTATAGCCGAACTCGCGGTCTGTCCTGGGGATCAATAGCCCGATGAGGGGGCTGTGGGCACTCGTGGGACCTCCTCCTGGCCTTGTGGGCAACTGGGATGACCTGAGAGCTGCCGCTACGAGGATGCCTCCTGCCAGCAGGATCACCAGTAGCGGTACGCCCACCCATAGGATAACCTTGCGAGTCATTAATGTCACTCCTCTTAGAAACCAGGGCACCCCACCAGGGTGCTCCCTTCCTGCCCCTCATGCTCCCCTGGCAGCGGTACCTCTACCCGCAGGTCGTAGCTCTGCCCTGCTTGGGTCCTCACGTCTTCCATCACGAGCACTAGATGCCTAACGTGTATAGGTATGTGGTTAAAGTCCAGTGTGAAATCGACCATCCTGCCAGGCAATGCTTTGCCAACGAATTTCTCCTCGGGCTCTCCTGTCCTCCAGGACCAGCCAGCCCCCACTGCCGGGTAGCGATGCCCCTGGTCGTCCAGTAGGTAATAGGGAGGCGGAGGTGGAGGCTCTCCTTTGGATCCCTCGCGCGTCTCATACAGAATGACTGGGGAGCTGCCAGTGTTCGTTAGGCACAGGTACACTACGGTGTAGGTCAGCGCTATCGCTCTGCCTAGTGGTTGCTGGGGCTGGTAGCTCACGCGCCACAGCAGCAGCCGCAGGGGACCTGCCTGTGAGGTGCGCACCGCGTACACATCCCCCTCGTAGTAGCTCGTAGGTTCCACTCCTGCCGGCCCCAGCCTGTTGCACACCACAAGGAATCCCGCCCACAAGGCGATCGCTCCCACGATCCCAACCACGGTTGCAGCTCTTCTCATCCTGTCAGACATTTCCATCACTACCAATCGTGGTACACAGGCTCTATCTACCCAGATTATAATGCTAGTAGAATGGCTGGTAGACAGCGCACCACCGAATGGCGTTGTCTCCGAAGTTCATCACGTGATAGGTATTGGTCCGCAGTCTGGTATCTATACGGTAGGGGTACCAATCGTCGCTGATCGTGTACTGGCTGGCATAGGTGTGCTTGCCTATGGACCTGAACAGAAGTGTCGTCCCGGCTTCACAGGGGTAGGTGTCGTTGGTGACGTACGTGTTGTACAGCCATGAGTAGCGCAGGTCGCTGTGACGGTACCAGTGTTCCTCGTACAGCCGCTCGATCATATCCCTGGTATGATCCCATCGCGTGATCATCTTGTAGGACTCATCGTAGCCACAAATGCTGCCATGGCAGTGGTAGTTGCCGACATACTTGGTGCCAGTTGTGCGATCAACTGATGTAATGGAAACTAGTTCATCAGCAGCTATAGCCTTAGAAGCCGTGGCCTCCACCGCCTCAAGGCTCCCAACCATGAGTGCGAAGTCTGTGAACAGCCCCTCACTCACGAGCTGCTCTTTGGAGCCATAAATACCAGAACCATAAAGAGAAGCCACTAGCAACTTGCCTTGATATACCGTATATGCCACAAGCTGAATCTGATCTGCCATTGGCGTGAGTGAATATATCGCGGCCGCAGGTGGCCCTGGAACCCGTTCATACGGGATATTCTGTGCCTCCCAAAACTGCTCCTGGAACTGCGTCCAGGCACTCAAAGAGGTTTTTTGCCTAAGTAGCGCCAGCCCAACGACGGTCATGTTGCTGCTGCCATTTCCCGCTAAGGTGTGAGCATTGGTTACAGTAAGCAGAATCTGATTGTCGGTCCCGCCTGTATTTGTGGGAATGTAACCACGCGCGTCTCCCAGGTTCACTTCCTCCCAAGTTGCTGGCACGAGCATCTGGTAACCGAACACGCCATCAGTTTGCTGGACAAATCTCCCAACAAGAGAACTGATAGCTGCTGGGACCGCTGCTCTCACTGCTTGTGGAAACATCAGAGCCAATAGTGATATAGCAAATACGATATGAATCCACGTTCTCATGATCTTATATTCCTCTTTGGCCGACTTCTAGAACTTGGATGCACCCTAAAAGTTGTGTGTTATGCTACTCTAGCACAAAGCATCTGTCAATCTTTGTGGCAGCATAGAGTAAATCTGCGCACATCAAGGGGGGGCCTGTGGCGCCGCTAGCTGCCATGCCGCTGGAGGAGATCAAGAGCATACTTGAGGCTGGAGGTTTCCATGGCAGGGGTTGTTTGGAGATCATGACGGTGGAGGGCAACGGGCACCTATCCGAGGCGATGG
>NZ_JANZYQ010000041.1:0-932 GCF_059335935.1 Thermobaculum sp. T2p | reverse complement strand
AGTAACTACGCATACCCCTACTGTGGATGTACCTGTCCTTGGGTTGGTGCAGGTATGGATTCTTGCGTTGCCTCCCCCCTGCTCCTTGCCCCTTTCAAAGAAGTCCCTTGCCTGACCATCACGCATCTTCGACTCCTTCCTAGCTCACATGCTCGTGATCATGGTAAGTCCTAGTCATCTACTTGGGGTGGATTAAGAGTTGATCTTAGGTTGAATGTAAGTACTGCCATGGAATTGGTCAGGTACCGTGTATTCTCCTATACTCCTCATATCTGAAGCCCAGCAAACCCATGATCACCCCCCATGATTGGGCGATCTTGAGCAGGTGCTCTATAACCTCTGCTCGCTTGTGCCGCAACAGGAGCAGCAGGATACGTGGAACCTCTAGGACGATCGTCACCCAAGATCTGAGGGCCCTTACAAGCAGGTTCTTCCTGAGCTCCTTTGGCATCAGCTTCTCGCACAGTACGCTGTCGTTGCCTGTCCGGTAGCTCCTTCTGATCATCCACCCTAGGTTACCCCTGCTGTGCGGCACGACTTCGTACACCGAGCTCTCTTTACACCACACGAGCCTATGCCCACTGCGCGACATCTGCAGCGTCAGGAGCCTGTCCGAGCCACCTGTAAGCGCAAGCCGGGGATCGAAGGGCCCAGGTATCTTGATTATGCTCGAAGTTCTCAAGAGGCAATTGCCGGTGGTGGCGAAACCGATCCTATCACCCGTGCGCGCCATATCCCTGAGTCTCCCAATCGGCCAAGCCCTCTTGATCCACTCAGGCGTGCCTTCTTCGAACTGTGGGATGATGGAGCCTGCGACGACGTCGGCGTTGTAGAGTCTTTGGGTGTAGAGGAGCTCATCCAGCCAGGAGGGGTCAGCGTACTCATCGTCGTCGATGAAGGCTATGAAGTCGCAGTGCTTGGCCAGGGCCACT
>NZ_JANZYQ010000040.1:0-818 GCF_059335935.1 Thermobaculum sp. T2p | reverse complement strand
GCATCATGGTCGTGGTGGGAGTCATCGGGCAAGGGCAGGCTCCTCAGATCCCTCAACATCTCCCCAGCATCCCCATACCTCTCCAAAGGATCCTTCGCCATCGCCCTCTCAACCACCCTCACTAACCCCTCACTCACCCACGGCGCTACCTCCCTCAAACCCTCAGGCTCCTCAAATACATGCGCATACGCCACCCTCATCGGATTCTCCCCCTCAAAAGGTAGCCGCCCACTCAACATCTCATACATCATCACCCCCACCGCGTACACATCACTCCGCGGCGTCACCTCATCCCCCCTGGCCTGCTCAGGAGACAAATAGTGCGGCGTCCCAAACGCTACCCCAGCCTCCGTCATCCCAGCATCCCCCACAGCCTTCGCTATCCCAAAATCCGTGATCTTGACTACACCACCCTCCGTCACCATCACGTTCTGCGGCTTCATGTCCCGATGCACCAACCCAGCCCTGTGCGCCGCACTCAACCCCTCCAATATCTGCTCCACTATCCTTATCGCTTCCCCCTCACTCAGCCTCCCCCTCTCCCTGATGTACTCCTTGAGGTTCTTCCCATCCACGTACTCCATCGCTATGAAGTACGTCCCCTCCACCTCGTCATAGTCGTACACATCCACTATGTTGGGATGCGACAACCTCGCTGCTGCCCTGGCCTCGTTGATGAACCTCGCCCTGAACTTCTCATCCTGGGCATGCCCAGCCCTCAATACCTTCAGCGCCACCACCCTCCCAAGCCTCAGGTCCACCGCTCGGTATACCTCCGCAGCTCCTCCCTGCCCTACCTTCCACTCTACCTCGTAACG
>NZ_JANZYQ010000039.1:0-13586 GCF_059335935.1 Thermobaculum sp. T2p | reverse complement strand
CGCCAACCTCAGGCCTCCTTATAGTAAGTATTTTTTTGTTTATTAGCTTAGTTTTTACCCACAATCTAGCGCTTGTTCTTAGCCTGTATCTCAGCGCTGATCGATTGTGGAACTGGTTCATAGTGATCAAACTGCATAGTGTATGAAGCTCTACCTTGTGTCATAGAGCGCAGGTCAGTAGCATAACCAAACATCTCAGCCAATGGTACCTTGGCTCTAATAGCTTGGGCATTACCCCTTAGTTCCATACCTTCGATATGACCACGCCTTGAGCTGAGATCACCAGTTACGGCTCCCATGAACTCCTCAGGCGTGACGACCTCCACCAGCATTATTGGCTCGAGCAGTATGGGGCCTGCCTTTTGGGCGGCTGCCCTGAAAGCCATAGAACCGGCTATCTGGAAAGCCATCTCGCTGGAGTCAACCTCGTGGTAAGAACCATCGTAAAGGATGGCTCTTACTCCTAGGACTGGATAACCAGCCACCACTCCATTATCCATAGCCTCTCTTATACCTGCTTCTACAGCAGGAATGTACTCACGAGGTATAACACCACCTGTGATCTGATTGACGAACTCAAACCCAGTCTTGTCCTCTAGAGGCTCGAGCCTAATCCATACGTGGCCATACTGGCCTTTACCACCGGTCTGTCTGACAAATCTACCTTCCGCCTCGGCAGGACGGGTGATGGTCTCGCGATATGCCACCTGTGGCCTACCTATATTTGCGTTCACCTTGAACTCACGTGTCATTCTATCGACTATAACCTCAAGGTGAAGCTCACCCATGCCACTAATGATCGTCTGTCCACTCTCAGGATCGGTCTGCACGCGGAAGGTTGGATCTTCCTCAGCCAAGCGTGTCAGGGCATTGGCCATTTTGTCTTGGTCAGCCTTGGTCTTAGGCTCTATAGCGACAGAGATCACAGGCTCTGGGAACTTGATGGATTCCAGCACCACAGGTGCGGACTCATCAGCCAAAGTATCACCGGTGAAGGTGTTCTTCAAACCTACAGCTGCTGCTATATCCCCTGCAAATACTTCGGATACTTCTTCTCGGTGATTGGCATGCATCCGAACCAGTCGTCCTATTCTTTCTCGCTGGTTCTTGGTAGTGTTCATTACATAAGATCCAGCTTTGAGGCTCCCAGAGTATACTCGGAAGTAAGACAGCTTACCTATGAATGGATCGGCCACAATCTTGAATACAAGGGCCGAAAAAGGTTCGTTCTCGTCAACTGTTCTCTCTACCTCTTCGCCGGTGCGCGGATCTATACCTCTCACGGGAGGTATATCTATAGGAGATGGCAGATAGTATACTATAGCATCCAGCATAGGCTGAACACCTTTGTTCTTGAGCGCTGCGCCGCAGAGAACGGGCACAAGTGTGCGAGCTATGGTAGCTCTCCTGAGCGCCGCTCTTATCTGGTCAGGTGTTATATCTTCGCCCTCCAGGTAGAGCATCATGAACTCTTCATCCGCTTCAGCTATGGCCTCTATCATTTGCTCTCTTGCAGCAGCAGCCTCTGCCTCCAGATGCGAAGGTATAGCTGTCTCTTCCAGTCGAGTACCTAGATCATCTGTGTAGATAATGGCATCATAATCGATAAGGTCAACCACGCCCTGGAAATCGCTCTCAGAACCAATAGGTAGCTGGACAGGTACTGGATTAGAACCCAGCCTATCGCACATCATCTGGACTGTGCGCTCGAAGTTGGCCCCCATCCTGTCCATCTTGTTCACGAACGCTATACGTGGCACGCCATATCGGTCGGCTTGACGCCAAACGGTTTCGCTTTGCGGCTCAACACCAGCAACAGCGTCGAATACCACTACACCACCATCCAACACTCTTAGCGAGCGCTCAACCTCAACGGTGAAGTCCACGTGACCAGGGGTATCGATGATATTGATCCTGTGATCTCGCCAGAAACAGGTTGTGGCAGCTGCGGTAATAGTAATACCGCGCTCCCTTTCCTGTTCCATCCAGTCCATCGTGGCGGCCCCTTCGTGGACCTCACCCATCTTATGCACTCGCCCTGTGTAGAACAAAATCCTTTCAGTAGTAGTGGTCTTGCCGGCATCGATATGGGCGATGATACCGATGTTCCTTGTTCTTTCTAGTGCTGTAAGTCTTTCTTTTTCTACAGTTGCCGCCAACTTTAACCTTCCTCTGAATTCAAAGAGTAATTGTCAATATTTACCAACGATAGTGTGCAAATGCCTTATTGGCCTCAGCCATCCTATGGGTGTCCTCGCGCTTCTTGACAGTCGCACCCACGTTGTTCGAAGCATCTATTATTTCTGCTGCAAGCTTTTCGATCATAGTTTTACCAGCTCTGGCACGAGCTGACTGAATGAGCCATCTCATAGCTAGAGAAAGCCTGCGGTCCCCTCTTATTTCCACAGGGACTTGGTACGTCGATCCCCCAACACGACGAGGCTTGACTTCGAGCACGGGAGTTGCGTTCCTGATGGCCTGTTCAAACACCTCCATCGGATCTCTGTTTGTACGTTGACCGACAAGGTCAAAAGCCCCATATACTATCCTCTCAGCAACTCCCTTCTTGCCGTTCCGCATCACCTTGTTTATGAACTTAGCAACTACCACACTGTTGTAGCGCGGATCAGGCAAGACCTCCGGTTTCTTGAACGAATTGGGTCGACGTGGCATATCTACTTATTCCTCCACATGCTCATTATTACTTGGGTTTCTTGGTTCCATACTTGGAACGACCCTTCTTTCTATCTCTGACCCCAGCGGTATCCAAAGCACCACGCACAATGTGATATCGTACTCCTGGCAGATCAGGCACCCTTCCACCACGAATGAGCACCACAGAGTGCTCCTGTAGATTGTGCCCCTCGCCTGGTATGTAAGCGGTAACTTCCATGCCATTACTCAGCCGAACTCGCGCTACCTTTCGCAGAGCCGAGTTTGGCTTCTTCGGGGTAACAGTTCTCACTTGCACAGCCACCCCTCTCTTTTGAGGGGCTCCCTTAGGCTGTGGCCTGAGCCTACCGGCGTACCTACCAAGAGCATTGTTTGTGTACCTAAGTGCCGGAGCCTTAGTCTTCTTAGTTGGCTTCTGTCGTCCCTTACGAACTAGCTGATTTATTGTAGGCATTGAACACTCCTAGGCTTCCTACTCATTTGCAAATGCACACACAATTGTGGTTGGGCTGAGGACGCCCAACCACAATCAATAAATTTATCAGACGAAACCCTAGTAGTCAAGCTACTTTACTCAGTCTGCATCAGTCCTATAAGTGCGAGGTCATCAGTTGCAAGCTCAGTCTCTTCTGCTGTCCTCTTCTTCCAGCCAGAGCCAGCTGGTATAAGCTTGCCTATGATCACGTTTTCCTTAAGCCCTCTAAGGTAATCCACACTCCCATTTATAGCAGCTTCGGTAAGGACTCTAGTTGTCTCCTGGAATGAAGCCGCTGACAGGAAGCTACTAGTCCTCAGAGAAGCCTTGGTAACCCCAAGCAACTCATAGTATGCAGTAGCTGGGATACCTCCCTCAGCTATAACCCTGGAGTTTACCTCCATCAGGGTAAACTTATCTATAAGCTCACCAGGGAGCAGCTCAGTGTCGCCGGGATCATCTATAGTTACCTTGCGCAGCATCTGGCGCACGATTATCTCTATATGCTTATCATTGGTATTTACACCCTGACTTCTATAGACCCGCTGAACCTCGTCTACGAGATAACGCTGAGCTTCTTCCCTACCATTGATCCTAAGTATATCGTGAGGGTTAGAATTACCTTCTGTCAGCTGCTCACCCGCATTGACGTGCTGTCCATTCTCAACTCTAAGCCTGGCCGCTGCTGGTACTACGTACTCTTTCTCCTCACGGGTTATACCTGAGACTTCTATGCGACCATCACTGATTATGGCTTGACCAGCTCTTCGAGCCGTTATATCAGCCCAGGAATCGCCTTCCTTCCACCTAACCAAAGCCATACCTTGCACAACCGATTGGCCACTCTCGATTAGCAACTCAGCGCCTTCCGGGAACCTATACTTATCGATGAATGGATACTCGTAAACGATCTTCAGTTTGCGAGTACCATCCTCGTTCTCGGTGATCTCAACCGTACCATCCTGCTCAGATATGAGAGCTTGCCCCTTGGGCGTCCTGGCCTCAAATAGCTCCTCAACCCTTGGTAGACCACTTGTTATATCTCCGGACTCTGTAGCTACGCCACCAGTGTGGAACGTACGCATCGTTAACTGTGTGCCAGGCTCACCGATCGACTGAGCAGCAATAATTCCCACTGCTTCTCCTAACTCTATCAGAGAACCGGTGGCCAGGTCACGACCATAACACATCTTGCAGACACCAAACGAAGTCTCGCACTCGAGCGGTGACCTAACTACTACCTCCTGAATGCCGAGCTCCAGAATCTTGTCTCGCAGCTCCTCTGTTATCTCCTGGTTGCGCTCAACTATAACCTCCCCCGTCTCTGGGTCAACTATAGGCTTGGCAGCCACACGACCAAGCAACCTCTCTGAGAAGGTAGGAATCAGGCCACTCTCATCCTCTTCGTTCTTCAGTACTATACCGTTCTCTGTACCACAATCATCCTCGGTAACTATCACATCCTGGGCAACATCTACTAGGCGCCTCGTTAGGTAGCCAGAGTCTGCAGTTCGTAGAGCCGTATCTGCCAATCCCTTGCGTGCACCGTGAGTAGATATGAAGTACTCCAGAACTGATAGACCCTCTCGGAAGTTCGAGACAATGGGCAGAGGTATTATTCGACCAAGAGGATCTGCCATCAGGCCTCTCATGCCAGCCATCTGGCTGATCTGTTGCATGTTACCTCGAGCACCAGATATAGCCATCATCTTGATGGCACCGTAATCGTCCAGCGTCTCCTGTACAGCCTTGGTCAGTTCTTCTCTGGTTTCTGTCCAGATCTTGATCGTTTCTCGCTCGCGCTCCTCAGCAGTGAGTAGACCACGTGCGTAGTCCTCATCTACCATGCGAACTCTTTCATTAGCCTGAGCTATCAGATCCTTCTTGATACTAGGTATCTGGAGGTCATCTACGGATATAGTCATACCACCCTTAGTAGCATAATGGAAACCTATCCTCTTGATTACGTCTACTACCTGAGCTGTGCGCTCTCTACCGTACCTCCTATAAACCTCTGCCACAATGTTACGCAGCCCCTTCCTGTCGGTGACCTCAGATAGGAGCTTAGGATCACGTCGCATCTCAGCAGGTAGAGCATCTAGGAATATCAATCTACCCACAGTAGTCTCTACCGTCTGAGCATCGCCATTGTTGCCCAGACGCACCTTGATCGGAGCCTGGAGGTCAATGTAGCCAAGCTCATAGGCAAGCTGCGCCTCCTCAGGGTTGGCAAACATCTTGCCTTCTCCTTTGGCTCCAGGACGAGCTTTGGTCATATAGTAGACACCCAACACTATATCGTGTGTAGGCGTGACGATTGGATCACCGTTTGATGGCGACAGCAGGTTTACTTTAGAGAGCATTCTCTCCTTGGCCTCCTGCTGGGCCGCCTGAGATAGTGGTAGGTGCACCGCCATCTGGTCACCATCGAAGTCAGCATTGAAGGCTGCACATACCAAAGGATGGAGCTGTATAGCTGAGCCTTCAATTAGCACCGGCTCGAAGGCTTGTATACCTAGCCTATGTAGGGTTGGTGCGCGGTTTAGGAGTACCAGGTGCTCGCTCGTAACCTCTTCGAGGACGTCCCAAACCTCTGGGCGCATGCGCTCAACTATTCTCTTGGCGCTCTTTATGTTCACTGCATAGCCCTTCTGAACCAATCTACGCATCACGAAGGGCTTGAACAGTTCCAGCGCCATCCTCTTGGGTAGTCCGCACTGATGGAGTTGAAGATCAGGACCTACCACGATCACCGATCTACCAGAGTAGTCAACTCTCTTTCCAAGTAGGTTTTGGCGGAACCTTCCCTGCTTGCCTTTAAGCATGTCAGACAGGCTCTTGAGCTTATGCTTGCTCGAGCCAGCCACAGGTCTACCCCTGCGCCCGTTATCGATCAGCGCATCAACGGCCTCCTGTAGCATACGCTTCTCATTACGGATTATGATCTCAGGGGCGCCAAGCTCCTGCAACCTCTTCAATCTATTATTACGGTTGATGACCCTTCTATATAGGTCATTCAAGTCGCTAGTAGCGAACCGACCTCCGTCCAGCTGTACCATTGGACGTAGGTCAGGAGGCAGAACAGGAAGAGCTGTAAATATCATCCACTCAGGCTTATTTCCACTTCTTCTGAAGGCTTCTACAACTCTTAGCCTCTTAGTAGCCTTCTTCCTTCTTTGTCCAGATGAACTCTGCATCTCAAGCCTGAGTTCTTCCGCAAGCTTATCAAGATCAATATTCTTGAGTATCTCAAGGATAGCTTCTGCGCCCATACCAGCACGGAAGATATCACCGAACTCAGCCTGCAGCTGCCTGTACTCCGTATCGGTGAGCAGTGTCATGGGACGCAGCATATCGAGAAGCCTCTTCTTCTCCTCGAGCTGCCTGCGCAGAGCTTCTTTCTCCTTATGAGCTTGCTCAGCAGCCTTCTGACGATCAGAGGAGCCTGCAAAGAGCAATTGCTCCCTCTCGGCCTCCATCAGAGCACGAGCACGCTCGAGCTTATCGTCGTACTCCCTCTCTATGCGCGCTATCACGCTCTCTACGATGTCATGCAGCTCCTCTATCCTGGACTCATTGATGGCTTCCCCTTCTTCTACCAGCACATGCTGCCATGGCTGCCCCTTGCCGAACCAGATCTGCTCAGACGCAGCCTCACCAATCATGGAGGAGAGCTGCTCCTCAAGAGCATTAGCCTCCTCATCTATTGCAGCAATCTTGGCTTTCTTCTCAGCCAATATCTGATCCATGGATATCCTGCCCGCCTCTTCTATTCGGGCAACTTCATCTCTTGTACTCTGGTCAAGGTCTTCTATATTAGACGAAAGTACGCTCTCGATCTCAGCAGACCTACTAGCTAGCTCCTCTTCCAGGGAAGCTTTTATCTTCTCCAAAGCTTCATTATCTACCCAGGTAACTATGTAGGAGGCGAAGTACAATACACGCTCCAGGTTACGAGGAGACATATCCAGCAACAGCCCCATCCTGCTGGGAGTACCCTTGAAGAACCATATATGGCTGACGGGGGACGCCAGCTCAATATGGCCCATCCTCTCACGGCGTACCCTGGAACGAGTGACTTCTACGCCACACTTCTCGCATATAACGCCTCTATAGCGTATGCGCTTATACTTACCGCAATAGCA
Source organism: Thermobaculum sp. T2p (assembly GCF_059335935.1). Taxonomy (NCBI): domain Bacteria; kingdom Bacillati; phylum Chloroflexota; class Chloroflexia; order Thermobaculales (SeqCode); family Thermobaculaceae (SeqCode); genus Thermobaculum (SeqCode); species Thermobaculum sp. T2p. The sequence continues at coordinate 6,293 of NZ_JANZYQ010000039.1, read as the reverse complement.
TTCCCAATCCTTAGTTGGACCGAAGATACGTTCATCAAACAGCCCGTCTCTTTCAGGCTTCTGAGTTCTATAGTTTATGGTTTCCGGCTTGGTGACCTCGCCATAGCTCCAAGCCCTAATCTGCTCAGGTGAAGCAAGACTTATTCTTATAGCACCGAATTCATTAACCTGTACCATATCACTCTCCCTGCCGATCTATTCGCCCTTCTCAGGATGGCTTAGATCTATATCCAAATCGCTTATGTACTCACTTTGACCATCGCTGGATATGGACACCGGCACCAAATCTTCATTGAGAACCTCAACAGACAATCCAAGGCTCTGAAGCTCTTTCATCAACACCTTGAACGATTCTGGCACACCCGCACCGCTTATAGGCTCACCCTTGACTATCGCCTCGTAGGTACGGACTCTACCAACTGTATCATCAGACTTAACAGTGAGCATTTCCTGCAATGTATAGGCAGCCCCATATGCTTCGAGGGCCCATACTTCCATCTCGCCGAACCTCTGGCCGCCGAACTGAGCCTTGCCTCCTAGAGGCTGCTGGGTGACCAGGCTGTAAGGACCTGTGGATCGAGCATGTATCTTGTCCTCTACGAGGTGGGCCAGCTTCATGATGTACATAACACCCACGGCCACTGGCTGATCAAACTTCTCACCCGTACGGCCATCGTACAACTCTATCTTTCCATCTTCCGGTAGTCCTGCTCTACGGAGCTCTTCCTTGATCATCTCCTCAGAAGCTCCATCGAAGACAGGGCACGCTACCTTGAAGCCAAGAGTACTAGCTGCCCATCCAAGATGGCACTCCAGGATCTGCCCCAGGTTCATTCTTGAGGGCACACCTATAGGGTTCAGGATAACATCCACGGGTCTACCATCTGGGAGGAAGGGCATATCCTCTATCGGGAGTATCCTGGATATAACACCCTTGTTACCGTGCCTACCTGCGACCTTATCGCCCTCGCTTATCTTTCTCTTCTGGGCTATCATTACCCTGACCATCTGGTTTACACCAGCCGGTAGATCATCATTTTCAACCCGTGTGAACACCTTTACATCGATCACCTGGCCATGCACACCATTGGGAACCCGGAGGCTAGTATCTCTAACATCACGGGCCTTCTCAGAGAATATAGCCCTTAGCAGGCGCTCTTCAGCGGTCATTTCCGTCTCGCCTTTAGGCGTGACTTTGCCCACGAGTATGTCGTTAGGCTTGACCTCAGCGCCTACATAGACTATGCCTCTCTCATCCAAGTTGGCCAGCGCTTCTTCGCCCACGTTAGGAATATCACGAGTTATCTCCTCCGGCCCAAGCTTGGTATCGCGCGCCTCTATCTCGTACTTCTCGATATGTATCGAGGTATATACATCATCTCTCACTAGCCTCTCGCTGATCAGCACAGCGTCCTCAAAGTTACCTCCCTCCCACGGCATGAACGCTACGAGCACGTTCTGGCCGAGGGCTATTTCACCATTGCTTGTGCTGGCGGAATCAGCGATTATCTGCCCAGCATAAATCCTATCACCCTTGTTGACTATCGGACGCTGGTTGAGAAGCGTGTCCTGGTTAGTGCGAACGAACTTCTCGAGTTCGTAGGTCCTCAGGTTGCCGTCGTCTTCCTCAACGACTATCCTCTCAGCAGTAACGCTACGCACGATACCATCCGCTTTAGCTATCACCACTTGACCGCTATCTCGGGCAACCTGGGCCTCGACACCTGTACCAACTACTGGAGAATCAGGCACCAACAGAGGTACAGCCTGTCTCTGCATGTTGGCACCCATTAGAGCTCTGTTAGCATCGTCGTGTTCAAGGAACGGAATCAGGGAGCTAGCAACACTTACAACCTGCTTCGGAGAGGCGTCAACGTAGTCCACCTCATCAACTGGCACGATCATGAACTCAGTGCCTCCACGACGCAGGCGAATGCTAGCTCGAGCCTCAACTCTATCCTCAAGGAAGTAACCCCTCTCATCGAGAGGAGAGTTAGCCTGAGCGACGGTAAACAGATCTTCCCTGTCAGCCGACAGGTACTCGACCTCGTTCAAGACCCGAGGCTTGACCTTGATTTCATCGAGACCTAGAGTGACTATCTTCTCAGCCAATTCCCGAGTGATTTCAATCCCTGCAGGCACAACTTCTTGACCATTGGAGTCCATGATAGACTCCCTCGTTATATGGCCAACCATGGCATCGATAGAATCCCCAGGTACCGACTTCACCACCTTTCGGTAAGGAGTCTCGATGAAACCATATTCATTGATCCTGGCATACGTTGCCAACTGACCAATAAGTCCAATGTTAGGACCCTCAGGGGTCTCAATAGGACATATACGTCCATAATGAGATGGATGCACATCACGCACATCCAGTCCAGCTCTATCTCTGCTAAGACCACCAGGACCAAGAGCAGACAATCTTCTCTTGTGGTTGATCTCTGAGAGCGCATTCACCTGATCCATGAACTGCGAGAGCTGGCTGCCACCAAAGAATTCTCGCATAGCAGCCACTACGGGGCGGATGTTTATTAGGTTGTTAGGAGTAGCGCTCTCAGCATCCTGGATGGACATGCGCTCCTTTATGACCCTCTCCATGCGGAGCAGACCAACACGGAACTGATTCTGTATCAGCTCACCAACCGCCCTGACTCGCCTATTACCTAGATGATCTATATCGTCCCCTTCCTCCTCGCTGCCAGGCGGTAGGTTATTCAACCTTATAAGGTTTCCTACGATATTGATCAGGTCACGGCCTGTTATTGTTCTTAGCCTTTCGCCATACACCCGGCTATCGATCTCAAAATCAAATGTGGGACCATTAGACCTCGCAACTACCTCGCGTAGCTGTTCCCACTTGCGAGTAAGCTTATACCTACCTACCTTGGCTAGGTCGTACCTACGAGGATCAAACAGCAACTGACGCAATAGCGTGCGAGCATTCTCGGGATTGGGAGGATCACCAGGTCTAAGCCTCCTGTAAAGCTCTACCAAGGCTTCCTGGCTGTTTTTTGTTGGGTCTCGCTCGATTGTAGCTGCAAGATTCTGGTAGCGACCGTCGCGACTAACCTTACCATATAGAGCCCATAGCCACTCATCTGTACCAGGAGTAGTCGGGCCCATGTCGCCTTCAGCCTCAACAACCTCCGAATCTATGGCAGCAACCGCTCTCAGGAGAACGGTTACAGGAATCTTGCGCTTGCGATCTACCTTGACGTACAACACATCTTTGTTAGAGGTCTCAAACTCAAGCCAAGCACCGCGGTTGGGGATAAGCTTTGCGGTCCAGAGGGTCTTCCCACTGGCTTCATCAAATATGTCCTTAAAATACACGCCCGGCGACCTAACAAGCTGGGAAACCACTACCCTCTCAGCCCCATTTATAACGAAGGTACCCTTCTCGGTCATGAGAGGGAAGTCGCCCAGAAATATCTCCTGCTCCTTTATCTCGCCGGTCTCCTTGACCAGCAGGGTAGCCTTCACCTTCAAGGGCGCGGAATAAGTAAAATCTCTCTCTCTGCACTCCTTTTCGGTATACCTCGGCTGCCCGAAGAACTGACCCGAATCTGGCCTATCAAAACGGAGCTCCATTAGACGACCAGTGAAGTCCACCACTGGGTTTATCTCGTCGAAGAGCTCCTGAAGCCCTTCCTCCTTAAACCAGTTAAATGAATCCAACTGGATCTGAATGAGGTTGGGCATTTCAATAGTATCTGGTATACGAGCGTAGGACTTTCTTTGAACTTTAGATGCTGGACGTGTTTGAGTTTCAACGCTAGGTCTAACCTGCGAGGTGTTCGTCATTTACTACTCTCCTCAAAACTTGGGGGAAATGAGACTGGCCAAATCTCTTGTTTTGTGAAAAGCTCTATCACAAACTCTCTCTAGATAGGATGCGGCCCTTTATAATAACAAGTAATCATCCTATGAGTCAATACTTTTTAGCAAAATCCTAGTATAAAACTCAAACTAGTACTATACCATAAACTGAGACGAAATAAAGGTGGATAAGCGACTAGCACGTTTTGCCATAATCACCACCCTTGCTTTTATAGTAAGCAGATTATTAGGTTTACTTCGAGATCAAATCATAGTAGCCCATACAGGTGCTAACTACCAGTTTAGCGCTTATGTACTGGCAATGCAGATCCCAGACACGATATTTGTCCTGCTATCTGGAGGTGCGCTTGCATCCACTTTCATTCCAAAGTTCCTCGAGGTAAAGGGTAATAAAGGGGAAAGATACGCGCTGAAACTAGCTAAAGAAGTACTACTGATAATCGGCATAGGCACCCTGATCATATGTACACTCATATGGTTGTTGGCACCATACATAGTAGACCATGTGCTTCTTAGAGGATCTAACGATCCCCGAGTTCCTCGGCTCACGTCGGAGCTATTGAGAATAGTTCTGCTGCAACCTATTTTCCTAAGCTTATCCACGGTGGCCACATCCATATTACAGTCGTACGAGAAATTCCTCGTTCCCGCCATAGCTCCGATCTTCTATAACCTTAGTATTATCGCCGCCGCGATATTCTTATATCCAATGTTTGGAATGATAGGCATAGCCTCAGGAGTAGTCATAGGGGCTCTGCTGTTTTTGTTACTACATATACCTCAATTAGCAAGACTTGGTTTGAATAGAGGGCTGAGAATAAGAGGTCTAAGCTCCGAGATAAAAGATATCCTTTTGCATATCGTTCCTAGACTCTTCTGTCAAGCGACAATACAGATAAACCTACTAATAGCCGTAGTATTCGCCAGCAGAATTGGCTCAGCGGAAGTAGCTGCTTTCCGGCTGGCTTGGGTGGTATTCTTTCTCCCTATAAGCGTCTTCAGCGCTAGCATAGGAACGGTCACTCTACCAAGGTTGTCACAGAACGCTGTAGAAAGGGAGCTAGAAAGCTTTAGAAGACTGCTCCAAAGCTCTATCACTACTGTAACATTTATCATACTTCCCGCATCCGTGGGGTTAGGACTAATAAGCACACAGGTAATAAGACTTCTCTACGAGCACGGAAAGTTTGACCGATCCGATACCATAGCCACCGCAAGTATACTCTCACTCATGAGTCTAGGGATGATTGGCTACGGCATGCTTGACTTACTACCCAGAGCCAGCTACGCATTATCCAAAACCTTGCCTCCGGTTATCAGCTCTCTAATAGGAACGATCTGTAATATTTCTATCGTTGAACTGCTTATCAGTAGGATAGGCATAGAAGGTGTAGTACTCGGCTTTATCATCTCAGCGCTAATCAACTCCACGATACTGATTATTTATTTATCTGTTAGTATTGGCAATCTCTTAGACAGAACATTCTTTATATCTATAGGAAAGCAGATAGTCGCCAGCGCATCGATAGTTCCGGTAATCTATGTGACACAACAATTTGCATCTTCAAACTTATTCCTGCAGGTATTAGTACCTGTAACCTCTGCATTTATCGTCTATGTATCAGTAAGCGTGATGTTTAGACAGAAGGAATTAGAGATAATAGTTAGATCCCTAATACCCGAAAAAATTCTAGAGAGGGTAAGTTAGTTATGAGGTTTGATGTCTTTACCCTCTTTCCACAGATGTTTCAGGGGCCACTTACCGAGAGCATAATCAAGCGAGCAGTTGAAAGAGGCATAATCCAGATACATATTCACAACATTCGCGATTGGGCCACAGACAAACATAAAACCGCCGACGATTATCCATATGGAGGCGGGCCAGGCATGGTAATGAAGCCCGAACCTATATTCCTGGCAGTGGAAGATGTTCTTGGGAAATCCCCTGAGGAAAGAGGTGATACACCTATCATCTTGATGAGTGCAAGCGGTAGAAGATTTGAACAAAAACTTGCCGAGCAGCTATCCCAAAAAAAACGCCTGGCCCTAATATGCGGACATTATGAAGGAGTTGATGAAAGGGTTAGGGAACACCTTGCAACCATGGAACTATCTATAGGGGATTACGTCTTAAGTGGTGGCGAGCTACCGGCAATGGTGGTAATAGACGCTGTAGCCCGCCTGGTACCAGGAGTTATAGATGAGGAATCCAAGAATGAGGAGTCTTTTACTTCCGGGCTATTAGAATATCCACAATATACAAGACCAGCAGAGTTCAGAGGCATGAAAGTTCCTGATATCCTACTCAGCGGCAACCATCAAGCCATCGCCAGTTGGCGATTAGAACAAGCTCTTAAGAGAACACAACAAGTTAGACCGGACTTGGCTGCTAAATGGGTACAGTCACACCGCGCAAAACAGAAAGAAGAGGATTGTTGATAACTGATATA
>NZ_JANZYQ010000038.1:0-8978 GCF_059335935.1 Thermobaculum sp. T2p | reverse complement strand
TCGGGAATTTCACATAACCTTCATCTTCCATGGGACAGAGGAGAATCCCCATGACCTCCAACCTAACCCCATCAGAGGATCCCCAGGGCAGGAAGGGAAGGTGCATCCACCCCACGGTCCCTGCAGGTCATCCCCTACCCCTGCCAGGTCACGTGCTGGGGAGTGCGTGCAGCGCTGTGCAGCAGCCTGGAGACCCCATCACTACCCCTCTGCGCCCTTCCCGAAGTTTTTCCCGATTTCCCGATTGTTAAGAGACCGGGAAATCGGGAAAAAGTATCAGGTGGAGAATACAGGCTTGGGCGCTAGGGTGTGGCATGCAGGCTTGAGCAGGTAGAGGCTTCCCAGCGGGTAGTCGCTCACGTGGGGACGATGATCTCCTTAGAGACTGAGAGGCAAGATCTTGGCTGCAGGTCCACAGACCCTTACTCCGGTGGGCACTTGGTGGTGTGGAATCTCCCCTTTTGCCTTAGGTAGGCCCCTGCATGCATCTCTCCATGCCTGGCTTTGGCCTCCTGTCAGGCTGGTCTGCCGATAGTAGTTTTGGCCTATGGGTTGTGCTAGATACCCTAAGGGCCCACTTGCCATCGCCTAAGGTTGATACGAAGGCAGGTCGATATGATATAAGGAGGGCAGCGGAGCACCGCCTGCTTATGGTGCTCCGCCTTTGGTGCTATTTTGCTATCCACTTCCCCCTCTCTATTTGCTGTACTTTGCCCTGAGAGCGCAACGCCGACAGATGGTTTTGCACCGTCTTAGGGCTCATATCCAGCTCGCTTGCGACCTCATCAACGCTTGCCCCATCAGGGTAGCGGGACAGCGCTATCAGCACTTGCGTGGACCTGGGGAGGTTGTGCTCTGCTCCTGCTAGAGCATCGCTGCCTAGTCGCTCTTCCCTGAGGTAAAGGTTTTTGCCCTCCCAATCGAGGCTGAAGCCCAACGTCAACCCCCTGGCCGTCAAGTTGCTCTTGCTGACCCTGACCACCACCCCTCCGCCGTCAGCGGCAATGAGCTGCAGGATGTGCCTGGCTTTCCCGGTCTTGGCAAAAGAGCCGTAAGCACGATAGTCGCTAAGGTTAGCGCCCGGGGTGGGCTTGCCCTGGTGGTCGATTACCAGAGCTGTGATGCCCAGCTGCTCCAGCCAACTGATGATCTCTACCACTGCCCCTACATCCTTGGTGTCCGATTGGAAGGCTCCCAGGGTTAGCGAATCCACCACTAAGAGGCCAGGGACGAAATCCACCTCCCAGACAGCCTCTATCTGTGTCCTTACCTTTGGATCCGTTAGCGCACCCTGAGTGCGCAAGTAGTAGATCCCCGTTGGAGGCCCCGATAATCCCATCCCCCTGGCAATGGCATAGCACCTACGGATGAACTCATTAGAATCAAACTCAGTGTCTATATAAGCCACAGGCACGCTCATGGTAGACTTGCCAAGGAAGGCATTGCCTGTGCATACATGCAGAGCCAGGGCAGCAGCAAATGCGCTCTTGCCTAAGCCTGCATCCCCATACAAGAGGGTGATAGTGTCCTGAGGGACCAGATCCTCCACTAACCATTCACGAGGCGGAGGCTCTGGCTGTAACCACACAGGGATGAACCCCTCATTTTCCCGATTTCCCGATTCTTTAGGGACCGGGAAATCGGGAAAAACTTCCTCTTGCCATTTTGCTGCCAGCTGAGGAGTCACAGGCTTGGCCTTGCGTGCAAACACCTCTTCCAGGGGAATGGTCAGGTCTGCTAGGTCGTATCCCAACAGGATGCTGAGGGAATCATGAGGTACACCCAGCTCCAACAGACGCAGGGCGATCCTCTGCATGTGGGCTAAGCCTTGCTCATCGGCATCTGGCACGAGTAGGATGTTTCTCCCCACTAGGGGCTGAAGAGCCTTGTGGGAGGGCGTGGTAGATGAGCCGCAGGCGGTTCCAAGCACCAGGTAGTCTGGAGACAGGTGCGCCGAAAGGGCATCCGCTCCTTTCTCTCCCTCGGTGAGGACTATAGTGGCCTCCTGCAAGGCTGTCAGCAAATGGCTGCGGTAGAGGGGAAGGTCCTCTTTGGGGATGTCTCCCAGCCCCCAGGAGCCATCGGGCCTCATGTAGGGCATGCTCGTCTTCTTGCCCTGGGGATCCTCCTTGCGGAGGTGGTAAGCTATGAGCGTACCGTCATGCTCGCGCAGCTCATAGACCTGCTGCACGTCCTTGGGAAGCTGTGGAGTTTTTCCCGATTTCCCGATTGTTAAGGGACCGGGAAATCGGGAAAAACTTTGGGAAGACTCAGATGCTGCAGAGGCTAGGCCAGCAAGTTTAGCGGCTTCCGCCAACACCTCCTTGAACTGCGAGCTGTTGGCGCGGTCCCACAGACCGTTGAAGCGCACGTGCCCGAGGAAGTCGATCACGTCCCCCTTGCGGTCGCAGCCGAAGCACTGCCACTTCTGGCGCGAAGGGTATATCGCCAGGCTGGGAGTCTTCTCGCGGTGGAAGGGACATAGGGCCTTCAGGTAGCCACCCTCTCTTCGGAGCTCGCCCACATGGCGCTCCACGAGCGATGTAAGGTCCAGCTTCGCCTTGATCTGCTGGATGTCGTTTGTGGTCCTTCTGTTTTGCTGCGTATCCTGCTGCTGAGGAGTTGACTGCCGGATAGGCTGGATAGCGTGCGCCTCCCGCATGGAGGAGCCCACGGGGTTACTTGGTACCGCCATCCTCTGCCTCCTTTCCCATGCTGCTCTGGATCTGCTGCTCGACCCAGGCCTCCAGAACGTCCAGAGGGACCCTGCGAGATCTCGGGGGCACGAGCACCGAGGGCAGATATCCGGAGTTGACTAGGGCCCAGGCCTTGGCGCGGCTGATGCCCAGGTAGGAGGCGACCTCAGGGACCTTCAAGAGCCTTTTTTCCACTGCAGTTCTCCTATATTATGTAATTATGTTCTACTATGTAGTATATGGGTGAATTATAGAAAATATAATCGATAAGTGTAAAGAGCTGGAGAAGGAGGGAGTCCCGTAGCACGTCCTGGAAGTCCTTAGGTTGACGTCAGCTAGAGAAGCCGACCTTCTCTCTTGTATAATGACAAGTTAGTGTAGGCCTCAAAATACTTCGAAAGACCAGGTGCTCAATGGCGGCAAAACCAATCGTAGCTATAGTAGGTAGACCAAACGTTGGCAAGTCAACTTTCTTCAACCGCCTGCTGGGGGAAAGAGCGGCGATAGTGCAGGACGAGCCAGGCACCACGCGCGACCGCCTCTACGGCGAGGTCAGCTGGCGCGGCAGGACCTTCACCATCGTCGATACCGGCGGCCTGGAGACCAGCGTCGACTCATCCTCCGGTGAGCTCGACCCCATCCGCCGCATGGTCCGCGAGCAGGCAGAGCAGGCCATTCGGGAAGCTGACCTCATCGTCTTCATGATCGACGTCAAGACAGGTCCCACCCCCTCGGACTACGAGATAGCCGACCTGCTCAGGCGCACCAACAAGCCCACCATCCTGGCGGTCAACAAGGCCGATTCCCCCCAGCGCGAGTACGAGGCCGTGGAGTTCTACTCCCTCGGCATGGGGGACCCCATCCCCGTCTCCGCCTACCACGGCATGGGCATCACCCCCCTGCTGGACAAGGTCGTCGAGCTCCTTCCCCCCGAGCAAGAAGAGGAGGAGGAAGAGACCGGCCCAGTGGTGCGCATAGCCATTGTCGGCAGGCCCAACGTCGGCAAGAGCCGGCTCCTCAACGCCATCCTGGGGCAGGAGCGGGCCATAGTCAGCGATATGCCGGGCACCACGCGCGACCCCGTGGACACGGAGATCCAGTGGGGTGACCAGCGCATAGTGCTCATCGACACCGCCGGCATACGGCGCAGGGGCAAGGTAGAGACCGGCATCGAGCAGTACAGCGTCTTCAGGACCCTCAGGGCCATCGGCCGCAGCGACGTCGTGCTGCTGCTGATAGATGCCCAGGAGGGACTCACCGCTCAGGACGAGCACATCGCTGGCTACGTCCTGGAAGAGTACAAAGGGCTGGTGCTCGTGGTCAACAAGTGGGATCTCGTCGAGAAGGACGAGCACACCGCAGACGAGTACGTCGCCCACCTCCGAGAGAGGATGCCCTTCGTCGACTGGGCGCCCGTCAGGTTCATCTCCGCCAAGTACTCTCAGGGCATCCCCGGGCTGATGGAGACCGCCCTCAGGATCGCCAGGGAGAGGGAGCGCAGGATCACCACCGCCGCCCTCAACCGCCTGCTGAGAGACGCCGTCGCCGCTCACCAGCCCCCCAGCAAGCCCGGCAAATGGCTCAAGTTCTACTACGTCACCCAGGCCGATGTCAAGCCACCCACCTTCGTCTTCTTTGTGAACGACCCCAAGCAGGTGCAGTTCGGCTACAAGCGCTATCTGGAGAATCGCATCAGGGAAGCCTACGGTTTTGAGGGTACTCCCATCAGGATGTACTTCCGCAGCAGACAGGAGACGTAGAGATGTCCGTGCTCATCGCGTGCATTATCGGGTACCTTCTAGGGTCCATCCCTAACGGCTACATCGTGGGCAGGCTCATGGCAGGAGTAGATGTGCGCACCGTCGGTTCCGGCAAGACGGGCGCCACCAACGTCCGCAGGCTCGTGGGATGGAAAGGCTTCTTCCTCGTGCTCCTGATGGACGTTGCCAAGGGCGCCCTGGCGGTGCTGCTCGCGCGGTGGCTCTTGCCCGAACCCAACTACTGGGCGCAGGCCGCAGCCGGCATCTTCGCCGTCGTAGGTCACACCTGGCCCGTCTTCCTGGGCTTCAAGGGGGGCAGGGGGCTGGCCACGGGCATGGGAGCGCTCCTGGTGATGGTCCCATTGGCGGTCCTCCTGCTGGCCGTGCTAGGCGTGCCTCTGGTGATCATCTCGAGATATATCAGCCTGGGCTCAGTGACCGGCAGCGCTCTCGCACCCATAGTGGTGCTGCTGCTAGTGATCTTCCTTCACGAACCGTGGGCGTACTTTGTCTACACCCTGGTGGCCGCCTTGCTGGTCATCGCCATGCACAAGGACAACATCCAAAGGCTCCTCCAGGGCACGGAGAGAAGGATCTAATGCCAGAGGACAGCAGGCACCAGCGTTCGCCGCAGCTTGATCTCCCTGGCCTGTGTTTCGAAGCTCTCACCTACCTGAACCCAGGACTCCGCTGAGAGGGTGAGGAGGCAATGCGGAATCTCAGGATTGAGCATCACAGACCTATCCAGCAGGAACACCTGCACGTTCTCCGTCCTCCTGGGCAGTGCCACGCATATAAGCACCGTACCGTACTGCGGCACAAATATCCTGCGGTTGTTGCAGGCGTAGAGCGTGTCCGTCCAGCGGATGCGCACGCAGTGCAGCGCCAAGCGCCACCCCGTGCTGGGGATGCGCGTGAGGACCTGGTACTCGTCCTCCCCCCTCACCAGCTTGCCCTGATCGGGCTGCACCGGCTCTATCGTCTCCCCGTACCGCAGGAAGCTCTCCCTGTCGAGGACGTCGATGGCTATCGGTTGGGATCTCACGAGAGTAATGGTACGTCCTGCATCCCCGAAGGTCAACCTTCGCACACAACATCTTTCATCGGGAGGTAGATTTTGGGTAAGGTACACGTATCCAGCCACCCCCTGGTGGCCCACAAGACGACTCTTCTAAGGGACGTCAACACCGAGCCTAAGAGGTTCAGAGAGCTCGTGGACGAGATAACCAGCCTGCTGCTCTATGAGGCCACGCTGGATTTCCCCCTCAGAGAGGTGGAGGTCCAAACGCCCCTGGCCACCACCCGCGGGTACGACCTCCAGTGGCGGGTCGGGTTCGTCCCCATCCTCCGCGCAGGATTAGGTATGGTGCCGGCCGCCCTGCGCCTGATGCCCTTCGCCGAGGTGTGGCACCTAGGGATCTACCGTGAGCACGATACCCTCAGGCCAGTGGAGTACTACAACAAGCTCCCCCAGGACCTGAACATCGATGTGGCCCTGGTGCTCGACCCCATGCTCGCCACCGGGGGCTCGGCCGTGGCAGCGGTGGACGTCCTCAAGCTCCGCAACCTGTCGGCCGTGCGCTTCGTAGGGCTCATCGCTGCCCCCGAAGGCATAGAGACCCTCACCAAGGCGCACCCAGATATCGATATCTACGTAGCTGCTGTTGACTCACACCTCAACGACCAGGCCTACATCGTGCCCGGGTTGGGAGACGCAGGGGACAGGCAGTTCGGGACAGGCTAGCAGGGGAGAGTTACTGGCTGAGCAGATCAAACCTCACCTGCTCCTGCCTGCGGGTGATCGCCCTAAAGAGCCTTCGCACGAGCTGGGTAACATAATCGCCCAGCTCGTACGTGGCGATTGATCCAAGTACGAGGCCACCTATGGCGCCTATGACTGCGCCGAATATGAACAGGTTGCGTCCCGTGGTTGTCGACATTCCTTCCTCCAGGTTATTGGATGAGCAACAGGGGCTTCGCTTCCTTCCAGAGCTCGTCGAGCTTGTAGAACGCCCTCTGCTCTGGAGCAAAGATGTGCACCATCACATCCAGGAAGTCTATCAGCACCCAGCCCGAAGCGCTGGTGCCCTCTATCCTTCTGGTGGGCACGCCCATCTCGTCGGCCCTCTCTATCAGGGCCTGAGACAGAGCGTTGATCTGCCTCTCGGAGCTGCCGCTACAGATCACAAAGAAATCGGCAATGATCGACACACCTCTGAGGTCCAGCAGCACAATGTCCGAAGCCTTCCTCTCAGAGGCAACATCAACAAGCTCTCTTGCCAGTGTTTCCGGTTGTATCTGCGTAGAGTTGGCTGTAACCATTTATACCTCACTAAATTCTACCTATCACATGTATTCGTAGCAAACATTGTGCCCCTTTGGGCGGCCACAGCGCTTGGCAAATTATATGCGATATTTACAAGTGTGCGGTTGCGTGCAACTTTACCGGCCCTTACATTGTTATTAACAACTGATAGACATAAATATGCCCACGTGTCGTTGTATAACCTTCTAGGCTGCTGTTGAGTTATGAAATAGGGAATGAATTTCCACCTACGCAGGGGATGTAGGAGGACCACAGGTCTTATAGCAGGAGGTATAGGTGTGATAAAGCACAGGGAATCCAGAGAGAATTCTGGTCAGATATCGCACGAGGCGCTGTGCATCTACGAAGAGTGCAGGTTCTGCAAGCACAGAGTGAACGTGCATCGCACCCCCAATGAACAGGGTCAATGCAACCTCGAGCTGCAGGGGGTCATGAAGGTCGAGATGTGTAAGGGGAAGCTGTTCTTCTCCCTGGACCCCAATCGCGCAGCCAAGTACAGGATATGGAAGCTGACCCAACTGGCAAGGAGAACGCCCAGGGAGAATGGTCTAAGCATGATCTAGAGGACGGGCACAAGGCAAGAAGCCCGTGATCACAGCCCCAGAGACTCCCTGAGCCTGTCAAAAAAGCCCTTCTCGCCCTGCTCGGGCTGAGGCTTCTCCAGTGTCTCTCCCAGTTGTCTCAGGAGTTGCTTCTGCTTCTCGTTCAGATGGCGGGGTACGACCACCCTGAAGGTGACCACCTGGTCCCCGCGGCCGCTGCCCCGTAGGCTAGGCACGCCCTTGCCGCGCAACCTTATCGTGTCGCCGGTCTGCGTGCCAGGCTCAACCCTCACCTCGGTGGTCCCCTCCAGCGTTGGGACGTCTATAGTGTCGCCCAGAGCCGCCTGCACGATGTTTATAGGCATCTCCAGGTGTATATCCCTGCCAACCCGCCTGAACAGCGGGTGCGGCTTGATGTCGAACTCCACGAACAGGTCGCCGCTCGGAGCCCCAGGATCTCCCGGCTCCCCCTCGCCCGACAGCCTTAGATGGAAGCTCTCATCGATGCCCGCAGGCACCCTCACCTCCAGCCTGCGTGGGGCCATCACCCAGCCCTGACCCCGGCACTCACGACACGGGTTGGTGATCACCACGCCCTCGCCCTGGCACGTGTTGCACTGCGTCACCGTCACGAACTGCCCTATAAGCGTGCTCTGCATCCTCCTCACCTCGCCCGATCCGCCACAGGTAGGGCATCGGGATGGCGAGCTCCCCGGCTCCGACCTACTGCCCTGGCACCTCGGACAGACCGTGCGCTTGGTGATCTCTATCTCCTTGGTAGTGCCAAACACCGCTTCCTCGAAGGTCAGCGTCATCCTGTAGCGCAGGTCGTTGCCCCTGCGAGGGCTCCTCGTTCGCCTTGTGGATGCCCCGAAGAGATTCTCGAATATAGTCTCGATACCGAAGCCGAATGGGCTGCCGGTGAAGTCGTAGCTGCCAAAGCCGCCGTTGCCCACGCCCTCGTGGCCAAAGCGGTCGTACATAGCCCGCTTCTCGGCATCAGAGAGCACCTGGTAGGCCTCGTTGATCTCCTTGAACTTGGCCTCCGCATCGGGGTCCTTGTTCACGTCGGGGTGATACTGCCGTGCCAGCCGCCTGTATGCACGACGTATCTCCTCCTCCGACGCGTTGCGAGGTACTCCAAGGATCTCGTAATAGTCCCTCTTAGTTCTGCTGTCCATAGGCACTCAACTCTAAGTAATGCTATCAAATAACAACTTACCTAATGCGTCGACAGGTGTCAAAAAGCAGTGTGGCCGGAGCACAAACCGACTCCGGCCACACCAACAAGGCCTAGACCTCTCTGAATTCGCCCTCTATGGTGCCGTCATCAGGACCCTTGCCCTGGTCACCCTGTGGCCCCTGCTGGCCGCCAGGCTCGGGTCCATAGGTGCCCGTCGCCTGCTGACCGTACATCTGCGCCCCGATCTGCTGGCTTGCCCTGGCCAGCTCGTCCGTAGCAGTTCTTATCCGGTTGATGTCCTCGCCGGCCATCGCCTGGCGCAGATCCTCGATCTTGCGCTGGATGTCGGACTTCAGGCTCTCGTTGATCCGATCGCCGTGCTCGCGCAGCACCTTCTCGGTCTGGTAGATCAGCGAGTCGGCTATGTTGCGGGCCTCCACCAGCTCCTTGCGCCTCTGGTCCTCGGCGCGG
>NZ_JANZYQ010000037.1:0-65090 GCF_059335935.1 Thermobaculum sp. T2p | reverse complement strand
GGTGGAGGTGCATCCCAATCCGGAGGGAGCGATGAGCGATAATGCCCAGCAGGTGACTTTTGAGGAGTTTGAGCAGCTGATGACTGGTGTCAGAAGGGTGGCTGCAGCTATCGGTAGGTCCGCTGCTGAGCCTATGCCCCAGGCCCAGCGCATGGCACAGGGGGTGAGCGCTTAGGATCCTAGTGCTATAATCACGCGGGATGCGTGTGACCTCGAAAGCAAATACATTTAATATCACAGATTTTAGGGCGTTGCTAGCTTCTTGGAGGCGCCGGCACCTACAGGCCGTGGTCCGCAGCACAGCTGCAGGCTACGGCCTGTCTTTGATTGGCGTAGCAGCGATAACGCGCCTTATATCGCTGCTTTTCACGCGCTGGCACATCGCCAACATATCAATGATCTACCTGCTGCTTGTGTTGGCGCTCGCCGTGCTCTACGGCAGTGGTCCTGCGGTGGTGGCTTCTATAGCGGCCTTTCTAGCGTTCGACTGGTTCTTCGTGCAGCCCACCTGGTCGCTGACGATCCGAGATCCCGATGAGTGGCTAGCGCTCGTGCTGTTCCTGGTGACGGCGCTTATTACTGGTCAACTGGCAGGTAATCTACGGTCGCGGGAGGCTCAGCTGCACCGTCGTGCTAGGGAGCTGGAGGTGATAAATGACCTTACGAGGTCCATCTTGTTAGATGTCAACCTAGAGGGTCTGCTGCGTAAATTAGTGGGCAACATTTCCGAGATGCTGCAGCTCTCGGCGTGCAGGGTGTTGATCCCCGATGCCGACGGTAGGTTACAGGTGGTCGCGCGTTGGGGCACTGATGAGCTGGAGGAGGGTGGTTACAGGACCATACTGCCGCTCATGATAGATGATCGCTCCAAGGGAGTGCTGATAGCCCAGCGACCTCCGGAGGGTACC
Source organism: Thermobaculum sp. T2p (assembly GCF_059335935.1). Taxonomy (NCBI): domain Bacteria; kingdom Bacillati; phylum Chloroflexota; class Chloroflexia; order Thermobaculales (SeqCode); family Thermobaculaceae (SeqCode); genus Thermobaculum (SeqCode); species Thermobaculum sp. T2p. The sequence continues at coordinate 64,182 of NZ_JANZYQ010000037.1, read as the reverse complement.
GCTTTCACCCAGGATGAGCTCAGGGTGCTGCGGGCGTGCGCGGACCAGGTGGCTGTAGCTATGGAGCGCGATAGGTTGGCCGCCGAGGAGAAGAGGGCGGCGCTCTTGGAGGAGTCGGATCGCATGAAGAGCGCTTTACTGTCCTCCATATCTCACGAGCTTCGGACGCCGCTGTCGGTGATACGGACGGCGGCTGGTGGCATCCTCGAGGCTGATGGTGAGACCTCGCCCGATGTGCGGGAGCTAGCGCTCTCTATAGATAGGGAGGCCGAGAGGCTCAACCATCTGGTGGGCAACCTGCTGGATATGTCGAGGATAGAGGCCGGGGTGCTGCGTCCCAACATGGAGCTGCAGGCGCTGGATGAGATCATAGGTGCCGTGCTGCAGCGCATGCGCCCCCTGCTTGGAGATAGGCAAGTAAGGATCTCTATTCCCCCAGACCTGCCGCTCCTGCGGTTCGATGCGCTCCAGATCGATCAGGTGCTCACCAACCTGCTGGACAATGCTTGCAAGTTCTCCCCAGAAGGATCTGAGATCCAGGTGGAGGTGAGTGCTGAGCCTCATGGTGTCAGGGTGGTCATCCGTAACGTTGCTTCCCATTCGTTGTCCGATGAATCCCTCTCGCGCGTGTTCGATAAGTTTTACCGGGCATCGAGTGCGTCGCTGGGCAGCGGTCTGGGCCTCACGATCAGCAAGGCGATAGTCGAGGCCCATGGCGGCATGCTTCAGGCCCGCAAGTTGGAAGACGATTGGGTGGAGTTCGCCTTCACATTACCCTTGGATCAAGCCACGAAGGTGTAGTGGATGGTGACCAACAGGCAACCAAAGGCTAGGGTGCTGGTGATTGACGATGAGCCGGAGATGTTGCGCATCCTCAAGTCAGTGCTCGCCAATGCTGGCTACTCGGTTGGGGTGGCATCCTCCGGCGAGGAGGGCATCGAGGACTTTGGACTTTTGCCGTACGACATCGTGCTGCTCGACCTAAAGCTACCCGGCATAAGCGGGCTGGAAGTCTGTGCGTGGATCAGGGAGAGGTCCGACGTGCCGATCATCGTGCTCTCCGTGATGGGCGAGGAGTACGATAAGGTGCGAGCTCTGGATATGGGGGCTGATGACTATCTAGTCAAGCCCTTTGGTGTTGCTGAGCTGCTGGCCCGTTTGCGCGCTGCCCTGAGGCGGGCTTCCAGGGGGGAGCAGGTTGAGCCGGTGGTGCACAGCGGCGACCTCACCATCGATCTAGAGAAGAGGTTGGTGCGTCGGGGTGAACAACTCGTTCGCCTCACTCCCACCGAGTACGATGTCCTCAAGTGTCTGGCGTTGCACGCGGGCAAGGTGGTCACCCACAGGATGATCCTGCGCGAGGTGTGGGGCCTGGAGGGAAACAGCGATTCCACCAACGTACGTTATACGATCACGCAGCTCAGGCGCAAGCTGGGCGATGATCCCGCATCTCCACGCTACATCCTTACCGAGCCTGGGATAGGCTACCGCCTGCTAGCCGACTCCTGATGCCCTAACAAGATCCTAACAGCCTTTCATAGAACTCCAACGACCTCCTAACGATCAGGTTGCCATACTGCCTTAGGAAGGCTTGATTCATGGATGATGTGTCCATACAGCATATATATGTCCTGTATCTAGGCAGGCGGTCGCGCGATGAGCTGGAGGCGGCATGCGTGCTGGCGGCTTCCGATCCTACGTGGCATGTGGTAGTGCTGCTGCCGGAAACTCAGCCCCTGCCGCAGTTCGAGTTGGCGATGCTCGAGGCTTTGCTGCGCGAGCTATCTTGCGCGCATGGCGTAGAGATAGAGCTGCGCTCACCTACCTCTACAGACCTCGTACGATCTAAGTTCACTCCTGAAGAACCGAGGAGAGGAGGTAAGCTGCGCAGCTCTATGAGGAGCTTGGGTAGGAGCCTGCGCAGATACGGGGCACGCATCTTCACCGGAGGACGTAGCGACTGATGCGTTGGGAGGCTTTGGATGAGCTTGGATGACAACAAGCAGGCAGGCACCTCGAGCAGCAGGATATCCTACAGCGATCTCGAGAAGCGGCAGCTCTTGAGGGGCAACAAGCCTGGTAATCGCTTTGTCCGGGTGCAGCCCAGCCCGGAGTTCTACCGCTCTGGTCCTGGCTGGATAGTGCCCAGGCCCGAGGTGGTGGAGCCTAAGGGTTTTTGGGGCAAGGTCCGAAGGCTCTTGGTAGGCAGGCCTATACCCTCAGCGCTTGAGGAACACGAGAGGCTGAACAAGATCAAGGGGCTGGCGGTGTTGGCTTCGGATGCTATCTCCTCGGTGGCCTATGGTCCCGAGGCAATCATGAGGATCCTGATCACCGCCGGCTTAGCCTACCTATCCCTCACCATGCCGATAGCCATCGCCATAGCCGTGCTCATAGCCATCGTGGCCTTCTCCTATCGACAGACGATCAAGGCTTATCCTTCGGGTGGAGGGAGCTACATAGTGGCTAGCGAGAACCTGGGGCCGCTTCCAGGTCTAGTGGCCGCGGCCTCGCTGCTGTTCGACTACATCCTCACGGTAGCGGTATCCATCGCCTCGGGCACTGCGGCGATCACTTCCTTGTTCCCTAGGCTTCTGCCCTACACGGTGGAGATCACTGTGGGCGCGATCCTCTTCATCATGTTGGTCAACCTGAGGGGTGTTCGGGAATCGGGCACGGTGTTCACGCTGCCTCCGTACATATTTATCGCGAGCGTGTACGTTACTATAGCTGTAGGACTCTATAAGTTAATGTTGGGTGGTGGGCTGCACTACACGCCTCCGCCCTCGTCGGTGCATCCAGGTGGCAAGCAGTTTGGGCTGTTGTTGTTGCTAGCTGCCTTCTCTGAGGGCTGCTCGGCTATGACCGGTACGGAGGCGATAGCTAACGGTGTGCCAGCCTTCAGACCTCCTGAATGGCGGAACGCTCGTACTACTATGACCTGGATGGCAACAATCTTGGCTACCTTGGTGGTGGGCGTCGGCTTCCTGGCCACTCACCTGCACGTTTTGCCCGCCACGGACGAGACCGTGCTGTCTCAGATCGGGCGCACGGTGTTCGGCCCAGGGCCTATGTGGTGGGTGCTGCAGGTGTCCACGGCGCTCATATTGGTGCTGGCGGCCACCACCGCCTTTATGGACTTCCCGAGGCTCATGTCCATCCTGGCCAAGGATCGCTACGCCCCCAGGGTGTTCCAGTACAGGGGAGATAGGCTGGCGTTCACGAGCGGGATCATCGCCCTGTCCGTGGTGGCGATCGTGCTGGAGCTTGTGTTCCGTGGCAGCGTTGAGAAGCTGATACCGCTGTATGCTGTTGGGGTGTTCACGAGCTTCACCCTCTCCCAGTCCGGCATGGTGGTGCATTGGCGCAGGGAGCGCGAGCGTGGTTGGAAGCGGTCGGCCATCATTAATGGCGTAGGGGCTGTGGTCACGGGAGTGGTGACGCTGATCATCGGCGTGACGAAGTTCACCCACGGCGCTTGGATCGTGATCATACTGGTCCCCGTCACGGTGACCGTCTTCTGGGCGATCCACAAGCACTACATGCGTCTAGAGAGTGCCAGGGGCACAGAGCTGCCCACCGACCCCAAGCAGATCAGGATCAGGGCTGTGGTCCCGATTCGCGACCTAGGGGTGCAGGCCAAGCAAGCGGTGGCCTTTGCACAGGCTATGACCCAGAACAACGCTCGCGTGGTCGCGGTGCACGTGGAGGATGACCCCAGGGAGGCGGAGGAGCTGCGCAAGGAGTGGTACAAGTGGAATCCCGAGGTGGAGCTGCTGATCATCGAATCGCCCTACAGGTCGCTGTTGCGCCCCCTGCTGGCCTACATAAGCGCCCTCAAGAGCACCTATCCGGAAGACACGGTGGTGGTGGTGCTGCCGGAGTTCGTGCCCTCGCACTGGTGGGAGCAGCTGCTACACAACCAGACGGCCCTCCGGATCAAGGCTGCGCTGCTGTTCTACCCGGGCGTGGTCGTGGCTAACGTGCCCTATCACCTGGAGAGGTAGCTTCAGACCTCTCCATGGACTCCATCAGCCTCGTCTCCCCCCGCCGGATGGCGAGGGCGACCAGCAGCAAGCCGGCTACCAGCGCAGCAATAGACAAGATCCTCATTGGCCCCTCCAGCTCGGATATCCTCGACCCCAAGAAGTAGCTCAGCAGGCCGTAGATGGATGCCCACGAGATGCCGCCTAAGGCGTTGTACAGCAGGAAGTGCTTCCATCGCATGGCGTTGGTGCCCGCTAGGAAGGCCGCCCAGGTACGCAGGAGGGAGACGAAGCGTCCGAAGAACACGATCCTGCCCCCGTAGCGGGCAAAGAGCCACCTGCCCAGCGCCAGGCGCCTTTCGTCCAGTCGCAGGTACCTCCCATAGCGGGCCAGCAGCCGCTGTCCGCCCGTGCGACCCACCCAGTATCCCAGGTTGTCTCCCGCGATTGCTGCAACAGAAGCTATAGCTATGACCCATCTTATGTCCAAGGAGTGGGAGGTGCCGGCGAGCACCCCGGCAGCTATGAGCATAGTCTCCCCGGGCATGGGGATCCCCATGCTCTCTGCCGCTATCAACAGGAAGAGCGCCAGGTAGCCGTAGGTGGCGAGCAGGTGCTCGATCGGCAGGTGAATGCCCATCTTAGCCCACTCGTCCCTTGGGGCTGAGAACTAGGGACCTTCGTGCGCACCTCATAGTGAGAGTATGGGGCATAGCGGCCACGAAGGCAAGCTACGGGCTGCCTGTGGCCGAGCGCACCGCTGACAGGAAGTGTTGCACGAACTCGGGGAAGGAGTCGTGCACCTCGTCCGGTGGCGGTGAGTACCTCGACTCGTCGCCAGGGCGATATTTACCTGTACGCACTAGTATCCCCTTGGCTACCCCCGCCCGCTTGGCCGCTGCCACATCAACGTCGGCGTCATCTCCCACCATCGCCACATCCTGTGGCCGTAAGGCCATGGCCCTGCAAGCTTCCAGGAATATTCCAGGTTCGGGTTTACCGAACACCAGCGCCTGCTTGCCAGTAGCTTCCTCGAACAGGGCCACGAACGGCCCGACGTCGAGCGCCGGCCCATCGGGAGCGCGCCATATGCGCGTCCTGCCCAGCGCTATGAGCTGGGAGCCCCCGAGCAGGAAACGGAGGATGCGGTTCAGCCTGCCGTAGGTCACATCCTCTCCCATGTCGCCCAGGACCACGTAGCGTGGGTGCCGGTCGTCCTCGCGCACTCCCACCTCCTGGAAGTCCTCCTTGGCCTCCTCCCTGACGGCCAGGTAGGCGGAGGCGCGCTTGGAGACCAGGAACCTTGCCGCCGCCACCGCTGGGGTGAAGATCTCCTCGTGGTCCACGGAGTACCCCATGGACAGCAGGCGCATCGCCAGCGCCCTTCGGCTTCTCTGCGATGAATTAGATACTAACCTATAGGGTATGCCCTCGGACGCGAGCGCACGCAATGCTTCGGGCCCTCCAGGAACGGCCCTGCCAGCGTCCACCAACACACCATCTATATCTAACAATAAACCCTTGACGTCCATCTGCCTCACCATCCCGATCTTGCTATAGGCGAATTGTACAACAAGCGGTGGGTATGTTACTGTCCAGGCTTGACAAGTAACTACAACCGATATATTTTATTACCCTGGATATGTACTATACCGGTCTAATAATTAGCTTGTTTAAACGGTTGATAGCATTAGAGAGGAGTACTTGGTGGCAGGAGAGGGTAGTAACGGTTACGCTCCGATCTTACAGGTCAGACATCTCACCAAACACTTCCCTGTGGGCACGCTATTCTCCCGCAAGAGCGTGCACGCCCTGGAGGACGTCAGCTTCGACATAGGCAAGGGGAAGGTGGTGGCCTTAGTGGGTGAGTCGGGCAGCGGCAAGAGCACCACCGCCCGGCTGATCGCCAGGCTGCTACCGGCCACTAGTGGGGAGATAGTCTTCAAGGGGCAAGACGTGCTCAAGTCCGAGCCCCGCAAGGCATCTCTGAAGTACCGCAGCGAGGTGCAGATGGTGTTCCAGGATCCATTCGGTTCCCTTAACCCGGTGCACACCATCGGACATCACCTGGAGCGCCCGCTGCTCATCCACAAGAAGGTATCCGGCAGGGGCGAGCTGCGAGACAGGGTGCACGAACTGCTTGCATCTGTGGGCTTGAACCCTCCGGAGGACTTCGCAGCTAAGTACCCGCACCAGCTCTCCGGTGGGCAGAGGCAGAGGGTCGCCTTCGCGCGCGCCCTCGCGGTGGATCCCGAGCTGATGCTTGCCGACGAGCCCATATCGATGCTCGATGTCTCGATCCGCATAGGTATCCTCAACCTCATGGAGCGCCTGAAGGAGGAGCGGGGCATCAGCTATCTTTACATAACTCACGACATAGCCAGTGCCCGTTACATTGGTGACGAGGTCAACGTCATGTACGCGGGCAGGATGGTGGAGGGTGGTGACAGCGAGGCCGTGATCACGCGTCCCGCACATCCCTACACGCGCCTGCTGCTCTCGGCCGTGCCCGACCCCCATGCTGGTCTGAAGAAGAGGAGGCTGGAGGCCAGAGGCGAGGTGCCATCCCTGATTGACCCCCCGCCAGGGTGTCCGTTCGCGCCCCGGTGTCCGCATGTGATGGATATCTGCAGGCAAGTTATGCCCGGAGTGGAGGTGGTGGAAACCAACCATTGGGTTAGGTGTCATCTATATGGGCCGGGCAGAGATGCTCAGGTCGGCGACTCCAGCAATGTGAGCTCGCATGGCGTCTGATAGCTTGAGCCATGGGCGCTATGTATGTAAAGGAGGTGGTTCTATAGGGTTTTAAGTCTGGTCTTATCTACCTTGCTGGACTTGACCCTTACTTACTAAGCCAAATTCGTCGAAGCATGAGCTATTTGAAAGGAGTAGTAAAATTGGCAGAAGGTAACAAGCTTGATAGGAGGAAATTCCTGCGGATCTCCGCTGCGGCGGCCGGAAGTGCCGTATTGGTGGCATGTGGAGGTGGTGCGGGCAGCACCCCCACCACTACTACTGGAGGGGCCTCTCCTAGTCCATCCGCTGCTTCCCCCAGTCCTTCGACCGCATCGCCCAGTCCATCGGCGGCCTCTCCCAGCCCATCGGCAGCCTCGCCGTCTCCGGCGGCTTCTGCGACGCCGGCTGCGTCTCCAGCTGGTAGCCCCACACCTGCGGCTACCCAGCCTACTGGTGGGCAGACCTCGGGTGGGGGCAAGGCGCTAACCGTCTCCGCTCAACTGCAATCTACTTGGATACGCAACTTCAACCCGTTCTCGGCCAACAACCTCTGGCCAACCACCAACGGCATCTATGAGCCGATGATCATCTACAACACCGTCAAGCAGCAGGTGGTGCCCTGGCTGGCGACCAAGTGGGAGTGGAGTGATGATAACAAGACCCTGACTTTCACGGTCCGCGACGGTGTAAAGTGGTCGGATGGTCAGCCGTTCACGGCTAAGGATGTAGAGTTCACGTTCAACTACATGCGTCAGAATAAGGGGCTAGTGGGTGGTGGCTCTGGCGCCTGGGAATATCTGAGCTCGGTTAAGGCTCTAGATGAGAAGACGGTGCAGTTCAAGTTCAAGAAGCTCTACACTATAGGGTTCTACGATATCGGTGGGCAGGTGATAGTGCCGGAGCATATCTGGAAGGACGTGAAGGACCCTGCCAAGTTCACCAACCCCAACCCGGTGGCCACCGGCCCATTCACTCAAGTCAAGACCTTCCGTAATCAAGTGTACGAGCTGGGCAAGAACCCCAACTACTGGCAGCAAGGCAAGCCGTACATCGAGGTTTTGAGGATGCCGGCCTACCCAGGCAACGACCAGGCGAATCTAGCGACCATAAAGGGCGAGGTTGATTGGGCCGCGAACTTCATCCCTGATATCCAGCGCACTTTTGTCGCCAAAGATCCTCAGCACTTTGGGTATTGGTTCCCAGCGTTGGGTGCGGATGTGATGCTGTACCTAAACACCACCAAGAAGCCTTTCGATGATCCCAACGTCCGCAAGGCCATCAGCATGGCGATCAACAGGGATCAGATAGCTAAGGTGGCTGAGTATGGATACACCCACCCTGCTGATGCCACTGGCCTGAGCGATGCCTACAGCACCTGGAAGAGTCAGGAGGCCATACAGAAGGGGGACTGGGTCAAGTACGATCCCAACAAAGCCAACCAGATGCTTGATGCAGCTGGCCTTAGGCGCGGCGCTGGTGGCATCCGCACCTATCAGGGCAGACCGCTGGTCTACCAACTCAACGTGGTGGCTGGGTGGACCGACTGGGTCTCCGCCTGCCAGATCATGGCCCAAAACCTCAAGCAGGTGGGCTTCAACGTCTCGGTCAAGAGCTACGATTACAACGTCTGGTTCGATAAAGTCCAAAAGGGCGATTTCGATATGTCAATAGGTTGGAGCTCTGGAGGCCCAACTCCGTTCAACTTCTATCGTGGCCAGATGTCTAGGCTGAGTTACCAGCCTATAGGCACGGCTGCTGGCGAGAACTGGCATAGGTATAAGAACGAACAGGCCGATAAGCTGCTAGATCAATTTGCTGCTACTTCTGACATTAACGAACAGAAGAAGATCGCCGAGCAGCTCCAGCTGCTGTTCGTCGAGAATGCTCCATCTATCCCATTGTTCCCTGGCCCGATGTGGTACGAGTACAACACTCGGCGCTTCACGGACTTTCCTAACGAGAAGAATCCATATGCGGTAGGGTCTACTTGGATGCCTGAGGCTCTGATCGTTCTCACCACAGTTAAGCCTGAGTAGAAGTAATATATGGGTGGTGGCTAGCAATATATGCCACCACCCAGCTCTCTAGATAAGCGAAAGGAATAGAGCTATGAGGTTCTTAATCAGGAGGATAGGCTTCTACTTGATAGCTGCTTGGGCTTCCATCACCTTGAACTTCTTCCTGCCTCGCGCTATGCCTGGGGACCCAGCCTCGGTGATCTTCGCCTCCTTCAGGGGGCAGCTCAGGCCAGAGCAGCTACAGAGCCTGAAGGAAGCCTACGGCTTCGTAGAGGGGCCGCTTTGGAAGCAGTATTTCACCTACCTTGGCCAGATATTTTCCTTCAACTTCGGCATATCTATATCGTCCTTCCCCGCCAAGGTCACCACGGTGATCTCTACGGGCCTGGCCTGGACGCTGCTGCTGGGTGCGGTAACTTTGATTCTGGGCTTCCTGCTGGGCAACCTACTGGGTATACTGGCGGCCTGGAGGAGGGGAAGTTGGATCGATACGGTCTTGCCTCCCCTTACCATATTCGTGGGCTCTTTCCCTTACTTCTGGTTCGCTATGCTGCTTCTGTTCTTGTTGGGCTTCAAGATGAACATCTTCCCCATGGGACATGCCTACGCGGATAACCTCGCGCCCCAGCTCAGTTGGAGGTTCATCTGGAGCGTGATCTACCATATGATCCTGCCCGCGCTCACGATCATCATCGTGTCCATTGGTGGCTGGCTGCTGGGGATGCGTAATACCATGATATCCGTTCTGGGAGAGGACTACGTGACGATGGCAGAGGCCAAGGGCCTACCCCAGCGGCGTGTCATGTTCAACTACGCTGCCCGCAACGCCCTGCTGCCGAGCGTCACCTCGTTCGGCATGGCGTTGGGCTTCGTCGTCAGCGGCCAGATAGTCACCGAGATAGTATTCAGCTATCCAGGGGTGGGCTTTCAGCTTTACAGGGCCGTGCAGAACCTAGACTACCCACTGATGCAGGCGCTTTTCCTGATGATCACTCTGGCGGTGCTTCTGGCTAACCTGCTGGTGGACATACTGTACGTTAGGCTTGATCCTCGTGTGAGGGTCAGTTAGTTCTCTGGAGGTAGTGATGGCAACGATTGATCCACAAGACAAGGTAGACACCGTAGAGGTATCTCCCACAGGCCAGGCGATGGTGATCCCTAGCGCCGCTCCCGCCCCCAGGGCCGAGCGGTGGCGTTGGATGAAGATGATGCTTGCCAACCGCAAGGCCGTGGTGGGCTTCGTGATAATAGGGGCGTTCGTCCTCCTGGCCATACTCGCTCCAGTGATCGCGCCGGGTGATCCCAACGCCTTCGTGGGCCCCCCGAACCAACCGCCATCCAGGCAGTACATACTGGGCACGAACGGCCAGGGCGCCGACATGTTCGCGCAGCTGGTGTGGGGTGCGCGCACCTCGCTGGGTATAGCCTTCGCCGTAGGTATAGTTACGACTTTGATAGGCATAGCCATAGGCATGACCGCCGGCTACGTGGGCGGCAGGATGGACGACATCCTGTCGATGTTCATGAACATAGTGCTGATCATCCCAGGCCTGCCCTTGCTGGTGGTGCTGGCCACGTTTCTACCCCCTGGTCCCCTCACTATAGTATTGGTGCTCGCGGCCACAGGTTGGCCCTGGGGTGCCCGAGTGCTGCGCTCACAGACGCTGTCGCTAAGAGAGAAGGACTTCGTAGCGGCGGCGATAGTGAGCGGTGAGAGCACGCCCAGAATCATCTTCAGGGAGATCCTGCCCAACATGACCTCAATCGTTGTCGCTGGCTTCTTCGGCAGCGTTACCTACGCCATAGGCGCCGAGGCCGGGCTGGAGTTCCTGGGGCTGGGCAACGTGAGCACCGTGACCTGGGGCACCATCCTGTTCTGGGCGCAGAACAACGCGGGGCTGCTGACCGGCGCATGGTGGACGTTCGTGCCGGCTGGTCTGGCTATAGCCCTGGTGGCGTTCGCGTTCTCGCTGATCAACTACGCGGTAGACGAGATCACAAACCCAAGACTTCGAGCAGAAAGGGAAGGTTCGCATGTCCTCAGAAAGCACAAGATCCCGTTCAGCAGGGCAACCCCTGTCCTCCGAGCCAAGTAGAGATGCGCTGCTGCAGGTCGAGGACCTGCACGTGGAGTACGTCACCGGCGGGGGGCCGGTGAGGGCTGTGGAGGGCGTATCCTTTTCGATAGCCCCCGGCGAGGTGTTCGGCCTGGCGGGCGAGTCGGGCTGTGGTAAATCCACCGTAGCGCACGCTATCATGCGCATCCTGCGTCCACCGGCGATCATTACCGGCGGCCGCATCAGGTTTCAGGACAAGGACGTGCTCTCGATGAGCGACGAGGAGCTGGAGCGCTTTAGATGGTCCTCCGTCTCCATGGTGTTTCAGAGCGCCATGAACTCCCTCAACCCGGTGATGACGATCGGTGACCAGATCGTGGATGCCATTACCTCCCATTCGGACATGTCCGAGCGGCGGGCATGGGAGAGGGCAGCTGAGCTGCTGGAGATCGTGGGCATTGAGTCCTCTCGCCTGCGATCCTACCCACATCAGCTGTCGGGCGGCATGCGGCAGAGAGCCGTGATCGCCACCGCCCTGGCCCTCAATCCACCGCTGATGATTATGGATGAGCCCACGACCGCGCTCGACGTGGTGGTGCAGAAGGAGATCATGCAGCAGATCGAGGAGCTCAAGGACCGTCTTGGGTTCTCCATCCTGTTCATCACCCACGACCTATCGCTTCTGGTGGAGTTCTCAGACCGTATAGCCATAATGTATGCTGGACAGATAGTTGAGATGGCTCCCTCCAGGGAGCTGTTCGACAACCCGCTGCATCCCTACACCTACGGGCTAATGAACTCCTTCCCTTCGATCAGCGGCGAGAAGCGCAAGCTAACCGGCATACCTGGATCACCTCCAGACCTGCTGCATCCGCCTTCGGGGTGCCGTTTCCACCCCAGGTGTCCCTATGTACAGCCCAGCTTCAAGGAAGTGGTACCTCGCCTGCGAGAGATACGCCCGGGGCACTTTGTTGCCTGTCACTTGTACGATTCCGTGCAGCCGGGTAAGCAGGAGGTGTCCCTCAGGGCGGCTGTGGGCGGGGAGTTGAGGTTCGGAGAGCTTCCTAAATAGATTGAAGGGGTGCCCTAGTAGGAGGGCACCCCTTCTTCGTTAAGTTTGCCGCAGCTTGCAAGCGATTGAGCGAAGTGATCCACTCTATCGTTTGCAAGCTCCAGAAGCGTTCTAAGCTGCTCGTCAGCTATGCTGTAGTAGATGAAGCTCCCCTTGCGGCGGACAGATACCAACCCGCACCATCGCAAGCACGCCAAGTGGTTGGATACCCTGCTCTGTGACATCCCCAGCCTGCTCACGATCTCGGAGACGTTCTTCTCTCCCTCCAGCAGTAGCTCCAGGATGCCCATGCGCACGGGATCGCCCAGCACGCGGAAGAACCTGGCCTTGAGCTCCGTGTCGCTGTAGGGCTCCTGTGCCCCCTGAGTGATGGCCTCGCTCAAAAGACGATCCTCCTGTGTGGTATATCTACCCCTATTATATAGGTAAGGCGAGCGTTACACCTAGCAGCTAGCGAGCCTCGTGGCCCCGGCGGATGGTGGCACTGGTGCTGAGGAGCGGTGCTCATACCAGACGATAACCAGCTAACGCGAGGAGTGGCACCCAAAAGCTCTACTTCGCCTGGGGCTGCGTGGCGTCCACGGAGTGGTGGGGAACAAAGCAGTGGCTCATGAAGGGGAGCTCCCGGGCTCGCAGCGCTGGCTGCGCTTGGCCAGCGCTGATATTGTTTAGGCTGGCGGGCCTGTGCGAGGGATCCAATCCTAAGAGCTTAGGTTGCCATGACCACAGAGGCTATCGCCGCTGCGAGCACCCCGCACACGCACGTGAGCGTGGCCAACAGCAGCAGTACCCTCCTGGGGAAGCTCGTCCAGACCATGGCGATCGATGGCAAGCTGATAGGTGCCAGCGTCATCAGCAGCGCGGCGGCGGGAGCTGGCCCAAGCCCCGCAGCGAGTATCGCCTGGACGATCGGTACCTCGCCGGCAGTGGGGATCACGAACAGCGTACCCACCAGCGCCAAGAGGACCACCCCATCCCAGGACAGGGATAAGCCGCCGTCCAGCTGCGGGAAGATGTAGCCTCTCAGAGCTCCCAAGGCAAGCACTATAACCGCGTACTCCGGTACGAGCTTGAGGGTTATCCCGGCGAAGTTGCGTAGCCAGCGCACCAAGGGATTGGATGCCGAGCTAGTTTCCGGCAGGGATGTATACAGGGCTTCCATCGATACCTCCTGCGACCCGGCTATCCTGTTAGCTAGGGCGGCAGCCACTAGCACCAGGCACACACCAAGTACCGAGCGCAGCAGCGCCCAGCGCCAACCAAGCACAAAGAGCGTGAACACGATCACTGCGGGGTTGAGCGTGGGGTTACCCAGAAAGAAGGCGACTGCGCTGCCCGTGGAAGCTCCACGCCTCCTGATGCCCCTGACCACCGGGGCCACACAGCAGGTACACATCATGCACGGCAGGGCCATGACCGCTCCCAGGAAGGATGAGCGCATGCTGCTGCTGCCGAGCACCTTCGCCAGCCAGTCTCTGGGGATGAACGTCTCGATGGTGGCCGCCATCAGCAGCCCTAAAAGCATCGCCTGCCACACGGCCTTGAAATATGTCAGGGCGTATTCCAGACCACTGGAGAGCGAGGGTGCAGGAGCCTGGCCGGATCTATCGTATACTATTGGGTTGCCCAGCGTGTGGGTCGATAGCGCCTTGAGTGCCTTATGGAAGTAGGGATCCCACTTGACGAAGTACAGGCCAACCAGCGCCAGGCCCAACAGCAGAGCTATGCCGACCAAACCCTCGCGCCGGTAGCTCCGCGTAGAGGTCAGCTCGGAACTCACCTTCACCTCCTACAACACAAGCAACTTATGATAGGTAACTATGTAATTATCTAATAGTATAATCTGACCCTTACCGCAGGGCAAGTAAGCTTAGCTGGTAGTAGATCAGGTACAGGCCGGCTAGCAGAACGATAGCTGCACTCGCTCTCTGCACGTACGGGAGTACGCCTCTTAGCCTTCCCACTGCAATGGTCCCCGCGATGGCGGTCGCCATCGCCACTCCAGTCACCACAACGCCCATGCCCAGTGCGTAGCTCACGAACGCCAGCAGTCCTGCGAGCGCTCCCCCGGCAGCCACCGAGGCCCCAATCGCGACCAGGAAGATGGGGATGGTGCAGGAGAGGGAGGCGAGCGCGTAACCTATCCCCAAAGCGAAAAACGACACAACCCCACCACCTTTGTGCACCCGTACGCCCGGAACCCACCTCAGATGCAGCTGATGTCCAGTCAGGAGGTAGGCACCCAGCAGCACCAGTACCGTCCCCACCAAGAGCGAGACGTACGGCATGTAGCTCATGATAGCTCTACTTCCCAGAGTCAGGAGCGCCCCGAACAAGAGGAACACGCTGACGAACCCGAAGGTTATCATCAGGCCGAACAGCAGCCCCGTGGCTAGCCTACCCGCACCAGGGTGCTCGGTGGGGGAGGCGACCTCGTGCAGCACGTAGGACAGCAGCGCTGGCAGCACGGCGAAGCCGCAGGGGTTGAACGCCGCCACCAACCCTGCCGAGAAGGCCAGCGCGATGGGAGCCGAGCTCATCTCAATGCCTCCCGCACCGCCGCCTCGAGCTCCCCTTGGGAGGTACCACCCTCGAACCTAGCAATCACCCTCCCCTGCCTGTCTATGATCACCTTGGTGTCGGCGACCTGCACGCCGTAGGCCGTGGTCACTTTATAGTCACGGTCGACCGCCCAGCCGTAGTTCCCGCCTTTGGTCTGCCGCTTGAAGCTCAGAAGATCCTGCCTGCTGTCGTCGCTCTCGACGTCCAGCACCAGCACCTCTAGCCCCTGGCCGTGGTACTTGTCGTACAGCTGGTTCAGCTTGGCTATCTCGGGGATGCAGGAGTAGCACCAGGGAGCGGTGAACATGAGCACGACTGCCTTGCCTCTGTTGGCTGAGAGCGTGAAGATGCTCCCAGACAGCGTGGTCACGCTGAAGTCCGGAGCCCGCTGCTGCGCCGAGCTCCCTGCCTGCCCCGGGCCCAGCCGCGGCCAGCTCTCTCGACCCAGCAGGAGGGCGCCCACCAAGAAGGCCGCGAGCATGACCACCCCAACCAGCAGGAGTACTCCCCCGCCACCCGCCCGGGACGAGGAATTAGATGAGCTAATCTTCTTATCTGCGGACGACATTCTCAGCCTCCTTTCCACTTTGGCCCTCCGAACGGAGGTGATCAATCCCGCAGCAGTCTGCGTTGACATTGCGCTCTCGACTGCCAGAGCCCAGCAGCTTGATGCCCGCAGCGATGGCGAGCACGAAGTATATCAGCATGCCGATCCCGAGGATCAGAGGGTTGCTCGTCAACAGGGAACCCAGAGCCGTGCCGCCGAGCAGCCCCACCATGATGGGCAGGGTCAGTGGTAGGTGGCACGGGCAGGCGATCACCCCAGTGCCCAGAAGCAACACCCCGATGATTCTACGTAACATAAGCGATACCTCCCTAAGTAATTCCCGCTAGCTGGTCGGTGGCAGAGGGCAACCGCAGCCAACAGGCAAAGGCTTACCCTGTCTGTCCACTAGCAGCAGCCTGATCTTGACGCCCTCTCCCAGATGGGACTTGATCTGGCGCACGACGAAGTCGAGCGGTGGCCCTAGGTCCGGGTGCCTGGGACTCAGGCGTAGGTAGATGGACACGCCAGCAGGGGAGCTACCTGCCCTAGCTGACGCCACACCCCTGGTCCCCTCCAGCAGCCTTACCAGGCGAGAGCGGAATCTGGCTTCCCGCAGAGCCTGGCTGCTGATGCGCACTTCTTGCAGGCGGAGCCACACCAACACATCCACCGTGCGCGAGCGCACTCGCGGCTTGGTCGCCCGCGATGGCGTCTTGTCGGGCCCGTTTGTCCTTGGATGCGCCCTGTTACCGGCGTTTGCCCTCCTCCAAGTGCTACGCTCCTTGAGGACCCAGCTCTTCTCGAGCGTGGGAGTTATCGCTGGAGTGGTCCCAAGGGTGGGCCCTGGATCTGGAGTGGCTTGCGCGGCCGGCGTCGTCCCCTCGCCAAGTGCCTGGTTCGTCGTATAGCCGCAGCCGGCCATAAGTGCTCCCAGGAGTGTCCAGGCCAGCAAGCCAAGATCTACCTTGATGTATCTGCCCATAGTCTCGCACCCGTAGTTTGCAATAATTCATGTAACCATGATATCATGTCTTGCTGATATAATTTACAACCTGCGGGCCTAGATGCCAAGCGCTAGGATGCGGCAGGCCCTGTGCTATATCAAGTATGGATGATATACCAGCCGCTTGCAGGAGGTGTAAGGATCCCAATGGAGCCACAAGCTATCTGGAGGACGCTGCTAGAGATCGATGACATGACCTGAGAGCGCTGCGGCGAGAGGGTGCGGTCGGCACTCATGGGGCTCGGGAGCGTAGTGCGGGCGGATGTGAATTGGCAGACCGGCATGGCGGAGGTGTACCACGCGGCGGAGCTGGCGCCAGAGACATTGGTACGAGCGATCGAGGAGGCAGCTAGGGGCACGGTGCACCACTACACCGCCAGGGTGGTGAGCTCCAGGCAACAAGAGCATTAACCAATTATAAGGAGAGAGCCATGATGACAACGGATAGGGCTAGGCACTACAGGATGAGGGTACAGGGCATGACCTGCAGCCACTGTGCCGAGGTGGTCATGGGCGCGCTGGAGAGGGCGGGAGCCCAGGAAGTGAGTGTGGATTACCTTAAGGGCGAAGCCAGCTTCTACTTCGAAGGTGCCCTGAGTGCCCTGCGGCAGGCGGTGATCGAGGCCGGCTACGTGCCCGACGGCGTGGTCGACGTGACCCAGGAGGAGCGCCGTGGGGTGATGCACGATGGTCACGACTACGACCTCGTGGTCGTGGGCTCGGGAGGTGCGGCGTTTGCCGCTGCCATAAGGGCTACCGAGCTGGGTGCACGGGTGCTCATGATAGAGAGAGGCACCATAGGTGGTACCTGTGTCAACGTGGGTTGCATCCCCAGTAAGTTCCTCCTGCGTTCCGCGGAGGTGTATCACGAGGCGGGCCACCAACCCTACGATGGCATCGAGACCCACGCTTCCTCGGTCGATCTGGGCGAGCTCGTGCGACAGAAGGGGGAGCTCATCAAGCAGCTCCGGCAGGAGAAGTACCTGGACCTGATAGGTGAGTATGGCTGGGAGCTGGAGCTAGGGGAGGCGCGCTTCGTTGACGGGAGCACCCTCGAGGTGAACGATCGCAGGGTGAGGGGCAGGCACTACCTGTTGGCGACCGGTGCCCACCCTAGCGTGCCTCCGATACCGGGGCTGGAGGAGGCAGGATACCTCACGAGCACCACAGCGATGGAGCTGGACCACGTCCCGAGTTCGCTGCTTATCATAGGGGCGGGGTACGTGGCGCTCGAGCTGGGGATGGTGTTCCGCCGACTGGGGAGCCAGGTGACCATCATGCAGCGGGGAAACAGGCTACTAAGAGAGTACGATGCCGAGGTCTCGGATGTAGTGATGGAGGTGCTCCGGCGGGAGGGGATAGCCGTGCTGACCGGGTCGAGGGTCGAGCGTGTCCTGCGCGACGGCGGTTCCAAGCTCCTGGAGGTGCGCACCGGAGATGGCATCGTCACCTTGAGGGGGGAGGAGATCCTCGTGGCCACCGGCAGGAGTCCCAACGTGGAGGCCCTGGATCTTCCCGTGGCAGGCGTGCAGCTCGACCATACCGGCGCGATAGCCGTGGACGAAGCCCAGAGGACCACCAACCCCAGGGTGTGGGCTGCTGGCGACGTCACCCGGACGCCACAGTTCGTGTACGTGGCGGCCTACGAGGGGGGGCTGGCGGCGGAGAACGCGCTTACAAATAGCAGGACCTACAGGGACCTGAGCGCCCTCCCCAGCGTGATCTTCACCCAGCCCCAGATAGCCTCCGTCGGGATGACCGAGGCAGAGGCCAGGGCCAAGGGCCTCGAGGTCAAGACGTCTATCCTGCCGCTGGACGCCGTGCCCAGGGCCCGGGTGAACGAGGACGACCTGGGGCTCTTCAAGCTCGTGGTCGAGTCCTCCTCCGACAGACTGCTCGGCGTCCAGGTGGTGGCAGAGAACGCGGGCGACGTGATCTACGCTGCTGTGCTGGCGACTAGATTCGGGCTGAGGGTCTCCGACCTACTCGACACCTTCGCTCCCTATCTCACTATGGCGGAGGGGCTCAAGCTCGCCGCGCAGTCCTTCAGCCGCGACGTGAAGAAGCTGTCCTGCTGCGCAGCCTAGCGTCGGACGTAAGGCCCGCCCAGGGCTAGTCAATGACAGCCAGATATGTACGAGGAGAGATGTCCGATGGACTACAGGGAGATAGAGTTGCCTGAAGAGCTGGTGGAGTGCCTCGCGCAGTCCCTCGATCTACCGGAGGATGTCGGCCACGGATCCTGGGGGATCTGGTGGAACCCCTCTCTAAGGAGATGTAAGGATACGCCCGGAGGACCTCCCCGCCGAGGCAGACCCGTCACGGGTTTGATACGTGCGGGAAACACCTCTATGCGCACTGCTTCATGGATGCTCTGATGGTGCCGCCCGTGCTGGGGTAAGATTCGGTCATTGTGCGCCGTTACTGTCCTCCCGCCAGGTAACGGCGCACATAACTAGGCAGCCTATGGGGTCTTCGAGAGTGCGTTGTTGTCATTCGGTACGGCGCTTTCCAGTAAGGGCCCGGTGCAGGCACTAACGCCTTTTCCTCCCGCCGGGACTACGAGAGGTGGGCCCGCGATACCTCCTAGGCCGTCACCATAGCCCTGCCGCCGGAGGCGGCTTTCGCCCTCGCTCACGACCTGGCCGCTACCAGGTGTGAGCAGATACAGGTTGCTAGCTGCGTTACGGCCGCATTGCTGGCGGAATCTGGGGCGTGGATCTACTTCCCTCGACATACCCAGGTGGTAGAAGGTAAACGTAATCTTCCTTTATCGGACTACCTTGACTGGACTGGTCGTCGACCTCGCTGGAAGTATGCTGGCGCTGTAACTATATAGATGCGGATAAGTTCGTGCTGATCTATACCTCCCTCGCACGTGTTGGCGGGATGCGCAACAGCTGCTGGTGATGCCGCATGGCAACGTGGTCCACGTCTTACGCAGCCTCTTCCTGCAGGAAGGCCGCCGAAAAGGAGTGTAGTAGGGAGCAGAGGTTCAGCCCGAGGAGGGTCAATGTTTTTAGAGCACTGCGCATCCTGCTATCTATTCTGCTTGATGCTACCTGCCGCTAGTCTTCGCTGCCGTTTCCTGGGCGGAGACCGAAGCTGGTGTGATGGTAATGCACAACAAGGATTACGGCAACATCCTTACCGATTCCAGCGGGAAGCCGCTGTACATTCTCCTCCAAGGACAAGCCTAACCAGAGCACCTGCTACGACGGCAGATGTGTGCAGACCTGGCGATCACCAGGTGATAGTCAGTGGTATGTCCCCATACTCTTTGCAGGCGACAAGAAGCCTGGAGACACCCAAGGCGATGGGGTCAACAAGGCCGGTGATGGTGACTCTTGTCGTCCTTGGACCAGCCGATCAATGAGGCGGTCGCTGGCAAGAATACCTCCAAGCACTTATCGACAAAGGGTGTTGTCGGGAAGTCTTCCAGGGGCGCGGTCCCTTGGTACCTGCTGGTACTGTTGGTGTTGATGAGAGTGTCCTCGGGCGCAGGGAGCTTCTTCGAACGTGGTAGCGCCATCTGCGTGGGCAGGGAGACCCCATACCCCCGATCCTGCTTGTCGGTAGTACTATCTGGCTATTAGCATTGCTCCCAGCTACATACTACACTTTGGGAGTATACGTCTAAGCAGAATGTACTGCTCTGTATATAATGATGTCTATAGGAGAGTGTGCATTGAGGAAGGGATGTATCCGGGTCTTCGTCCTCCTCTACCTATTGGTCATCTTGGTAGGCTATTTTCCACTACGGACTGCTCGTGCGGCCACCGATCCGGTGATTGCGGCTGCGGGGGATATCGCCTGTAACGGGGATCAGCGGGCTTCCCAGCCCTGCAAGGACTTGGAGACTTCGGATCTGCTGCTGCCCACTGCCATTAACCCTGATGCTGTGCTGGCGCTTGGGGATCTGCAGTACGAGCAGGGTCTCTACGAGGACTTCCTGAGCTACTTCGATCGGTCGTGGGGTCGTGTCAAAACTAAGCTGCGTCCCGTGCCGGGCAACCACGAGTACGGCAACCCCACATGCGGTAACAGCCCGGCCTGCGGCTACTTTGATTACTTCAATGGCCGTAGCAACTTCAGTGGCATGGCTGGGGACAGGGACAAGGGCTACTACGCCTTCACGCTCGGGTCCTGGCGCATCTACGCGGTCAACAGTAACTGTGCGAGGGTGTCCTGTGCGGAGGGCTCGCCCCAAGAGCGTTGGCTGCGTCGGGACCTCGCGGAGCACCAAGGCATGTGTCAGCTCATGTTCATGCACCACCCGTACGTGGCGTCCACCGCAATCTCGCCCATTAACGGCAGGACGGAGACCTTCGCCACGCCGGCAGTCAAGCCTCTCTGGCAGGCCTTCTATGACGCGGGCGGGGACATCGTGCTCGCGGGTCACTCGCACCTGTACGAGCGGTTCGCCCCGCTCAACCCCGATCTCCAAGAGGACCCCATCGGTATGAGGGAGTTTGTGGTCGGGACCGGAGGTAAGAACCTATGGGGGCTGGGTACAGTAGCCGCCGGCAGCCAGGTGCAGAACGATGAGGCCTTCGGCGTGCTCAAGCTCACGCTGCGTTCCGAGGGCTACGACTACGAGTTTGTCCCGATATCCGGGCAGGGCTGGAACGATGCCGGCACGGGTCAGTGCCATCCGGACGAGGTGGCACCGGACACAAAAGTGACTGCTGATCAGTCCGGCCTGGTGAAGAGCACCTCGGCCACCTTCGAGTTCTCATCTACTGAGCCCGACTCCATCTTCCAGTGCAGCTTGGATGGGGCCCCCTTTGCTGCCTGCGCGTCCCCCAGGACGTACACGGGTCTTGCCCAGGGTCCCCACACCTTCCGGGTGAGGGCTATCGACGCTGCGGGCAACATCGATCCCACCCCAGCGCGTGCAAGCTGGCGGGTGGATACCACGAGCCCCAGGGTGACCCCTCCCATCCACGAGTTGGTAGCAGGCTCGGCGCTAGGCACGACGAGCGTGCCAGTGAGGATCACCTGGTCAGGGAGGGATGCCACCAGTGGGGTGGCCAGGTACCAGGTGCAGCAGAGGCGGTACGTGGATGGAGCCTGGCAGCCCTGGAGCTGGGTGACGAGCGGCACCACATCGACCTCACTGTACAGGCAGCTTGCGCCGGGCAGGTACCAGTTCCGGGTGAGGGCCGTGGACAGGGTGGGCAACTGGAGCGCCTGGCAGGCAGCGGCAGCCTTCAGTGTGAGGTCCTATCAAGAGGCGAGCCGGGCGATCACCTACGTGGGCTCCTGGGACCGGCGGGAGGTGCCCAGCGCCTACGGCAGGTACATTGCGTACGCCAGCAGGCGGGGGTATTCTGCCACATTCAGCTTCAGAGGTAGCCAGGTGGCGTGGGTGGCTCCCAGGGCCAGCAACCGAGGTTACGCTTACGTGTACCTGGATGGTGTGAAGGTGGCGACTATAAACCTCTACTCCAGCTCCTACCTGGCGCGGCGTCTGGTGTTCGTGCGCACAGGGCTGGCCCCCCGCGTGCAGCATACGCTCAGGGTGTACGTAACCGGCATTAGGCCCGCGGGCTCGACTGGTACCCGGGTGGACGTGGACGCTTTCCTCGTAGTCGGGTAGGGCTAGCGTGCTCGCCCGTAAGTGCCGACGAGCTCTCCCCAGCCCAGGACGTGGCCCCTCATGGCTTCCAGTAGCTGTGGGCGTCTGGCGTCGGGTCCGATGTCCAGCCGGGCGTCCAGCGCGTAGAGGCGGAACCTGTACCTGTGCGTGCCCCTAGGGGGGCAAGGTCCTTGATAGCCGGTGCGCCTTAGGTCGTTACGTCCCTGCACGGCGCCGTTCGGAAGCCGCGGGTCCCTCGGCACCCCCTCGGGCAACTCCTTGGTATCCGGTGGTAGGTTGAACAGCACCCAATGCCCCCAGGTGCCCAGAGGGGCGTCTGGATCGTCCACCAGGAGAGCCAGGCTGATAGTGCCCTCGGGGACTCCCTCCCACCATAGAGGAGGAGAGACATCCTCTCCGTCGCAAGTGTAGCGACGGGGGATCTCCTCGCCGTCGCCGAAGATGCTCCGCAGCTGGATGCGCGCCCCGTCCTGCAGCTCGGGGTCGTCCTCCCGTTCCGAGCGTCTAGTCAGCAGCGATGTCAGGCGTCTTAGCATCTCCATGTGACCGTCTCCAGCATACTCTCTGCCAGAGCTGCTAATACCTGAAGAGGGTGGTCACAGCACCCACCCGGTTGTACATCCAGAAGGCCAACGGGAGACCTACCACGGACAGCACCAGCAGGTAAGCCACTGACAGCCACAGCCCGGAGAACCACCAACCTACCAGCAGGAAGTAGATGGCCCGTGCCAGGAACGGGAGCTGCTGGCTGCTGGTGGCCCTGACGATCGTCCCGGCCTGCACCACGAGGTGCTCGTCGGGCATCCGCAGCGTCACGAAGGTGGGTAGCCTATTTATTAGGTAGATGCCGAGCGGCAGGCCGATGATCGACACTACCAGCAGCCAAGCCAGGCCCGATACTGCCCCGCCCAGCCACCATCCCAGGAACAGGAAGTACACTACGCGGACGATGATGTTCGGGCTCTGCCTCACCCTGACTTCTCTGTTCGCCATATCCACTCCTCTCGTGTTCCGGTGGATTGTACCATACCTATGGGGTATTGACCTGCAGTCGTGGGTGGTGCTACCATCAGGCCGTCGATCTGCAACGGAGGGTATCAAGATGCTGCGTCGATGTGATCCTTTTCCGACCTTGCTGCTGGTAGTATGCCTGCTGGGAGCGTTGTTGCCACGTCCGGTGATGGCGAGCGCCGATCATTACAGGTTACAGAGAGACTTCTCCCGGGCAGCCAGGGAGTTTCATGTGCCGCTCCCGGTGTTGCTCGCGGTGGCCTATAACAAGTCGCTCTGGGAGCACCATGACGGGCAGCCTAGCGCTGACGGGTCCTACGGCGTGATGGCGCTCTCGGAGGTCGATCGGGTGCCGGTCGTCGACGGCCGAGGGCAGGGTGGTCGGCCGGAGCGACGATGGGTCTCGGTCAAGTCCGTGCCTCGCTACCATACGTTGGAGGCAGCTGCCAGGTTGCTGGGAGTATCTCCCGAGGTGCTCAAGCGCGACCCCGCGCAGAACATCCGGGGAGGGGCAGCGCTCCTGGCGAGCTATGAGCGACAGCTCATTGGGGGTACCCCGAGCGATCCAGCTAAGTGGTACGGGGCCGTTGCCAAGTTCAGCGGCTCGGATGTGCTGCAGGCTGCCAAGGCTTTCGCCGACGACGTGTACGCCACGATCAACAGCGGCGCAGCCCGAGTGCTTGCGGATGGGCAGGTGGTGCGCCTGCAAGCCCAGCACGTGGTGCCCGACAAGAGCACTGCCAAGGGACTGCACCTGCGCAGCCTCAGGGAGCGCGAGGCTGAGTGCCCGCCTGGGTTGGCCTGCGACTATGTGCCCGCGCTGTACGCTCAGTTCTCGAGCGATCCCGGGGACTACGGTAATTACGACCTAGCGAACAGGCCCGCTGACGGTCTCAAGATCCAGTACATCATCATCCACGATACTGAAGGGTCCTATGCCAGCGCGCTATCGACCTTCACCTCGCAGAGCTACGTGAGCGCCCACTACCTCATCAGGTCTTCCGATGGTTTGGTGACGCAGCTTGTGCCCACCAAGGACATTGCCTGGCAGGCGGGCAACTGGTACGTCAACATCCACTCCATCGGCATCGAGCACGAGGGCTTTGCGGTGGAGGGTGCTACTTGGTACACCGAGCAGATGTACAGGTCCTCCGCCAGGCTGGTGAAGTATTTGGCTGCGAGGTTCCACATCCCTCTGGACCGGGCGCACATCCTGGGGCACGACGATGTGCCTGGGCCGGGGCCGGCCTACCAGGGAGGTATGCACTGGGATCCGGGCCCGTATTGGGACTGGGCGCACTACATGGCCCTGCTCGGAGTAGCTCCCAGGTCTCAGCGGGCGCACGGGACGACCGCTGGAAGGATCGTCATGATCGCGCCCAACTTCCACACCAACAAGCCCACCGTGACGTACACCGACTCGGAGGGCGACGCGTACACGCTGCCCAACCAGCCAGCGAACTTCGTGTACCTGCACACCGCGCCGAGCTTCGATGCCCCACTGATCAGCGATCCCGCGCTGCACCCCGACGGCTCGGCGGGCACGACGCTCGCCTACGATTGGGGTGACAAGGCGGTTACCGGTCAGCGCTTCTACCTGGCTGAGCAGAGGGGTGACTGGAGCGCGATCTTCTATGGTGGGGTGAAGGCTTGGTTCTACAACCCAGGTGGCAGGGCCAACACGGTGCAGAGCGGTGGGCTGTTGGTGACGCCCAGGCCGGGCGCGGCGGCCGTGCAGGTGTATGGGGCGGCCTACCCCTCGCCCGAGGACTACGCCTCCGCGGGCGTGCCCATCATCCACACGCTCCAGCCCCTGCAGTACGCCATACCCGCCGGGCAGTACTACGTGGCTTGGGGACCCGTTAGGGCCCAGGACTACTACGCCGTGACCTTCAACGCTCCGGAGGACTACAGGGTGGTAGATGGTAACGAGCTGTTCTACGTGATATCCTTCAACCACAGGATCGCCTTCGTGCGAGCCAGCGACGTAGTGGTGGTCTCTTAGGTGGGTGAGGATACCCTTGGCAAGCTGAGGGGTATCTATGATGCGATCGCTCCCCTGTACGACCTGTTGTTGTTTCCCCTCGATGCGCTGCTAAGGGGAGCACGCGCTCGGATCTGTTCTAGGGCGGAGGGGAAGGTGCTGGAGGTGGCGATCGGTACAGGCCTTAACCTGCCGTACTACCCGAGCGAGGTGCAGCTGGTGGGTGTGGACCTCAGCCCCGGCATGCTCGCGAGGGCACATCGCCGGGCGAGGCAAGCGGGGCGCAGGGTCAAGCTGCTTGTGGGGGATGCCCAGCACCTGGGTCTACCGGATAGCGCCTTTGACACGGTGGTCATCACCTTGGGGCTGTGCACCATCCCGGATCCTGCTGCAGCCCTGCGGGAGGCCAGGAGGGTGCTGCGTCCCGGCGGCCGGCTGCTCCTGCTGGAGCACGTGCGGAGCCCCGTGCCCCTGGTGAGGTCCCTCCAGCGGGCGTTGGAGCCCGTAGCCAGGCTGTGGGGCGACCACTTGCTGCGGGATCCCCTGGACCATCTAGAGGGGTTCTCTGTAGAGCACCTGGAGCGCAGGGCGCTCGGTCTGTTGGAGCTGGTCGAGGCGCGTCGGACTTGAGCTCTTACTCGTTGTACTCCCACCACAGCAGGGCGGCGGAGACCACGGGCACCCCCCACAACACCAGCTCGATAGCCGGTGGTGTGGGGCCGAAAGCTGTTCCCAAGGTCGCCACCAACTTGAAGATGAAGAAGGCTGTGCCGGCGATGAGCGCGTCGCGCACCTGCTTTGGCCTGCGCTCTATGAGCGCCAAGACGGCTTGCGTGCCCCCCACCCAGAGCAGCAGTCCAAGCATGAGCTCGATCGCCACCAACGCCCACAGCACGTAACGGTGCAGGTGTAAATCCTTGGGTGGTTTGGGATCGGTCGTGGCGTGCGCCGCCCCGGCATACCCCCTGCTACCTGGTGGGCTCGAGCCACCGGCGTCCCAGGGAGCATACTGGCCATACCAGCGGGGGTTGGCTCCAGGGGAGTAGCCGCCGTAGAAGTAGCTACCGGCAGCCTGCTGGCTATAGGCGTACTCCCTATCCAGGTCATAGCTCTCCCTCTGGCAAGGATCGCTCAGCACATGGTAAGCCTCGTTGATCTCCTTGAACTTCTCGTTGGCGTAGGGATCGTAGGGGTTCAGGTCGGGATGATACTGCTTGGCGAGCCTGCGATAGGCTCGCCTGATCTCCTCGTAGCTCGCGTTAGAGGGCACGCCCAGTATGCGGTAGTAGTCCTTCATCCTCTCAGGCCATCAATGATATTATACAATGCGTATATAGTTGCGTCAATAGGTGCCTACCTGCTCACCTTGATGGCCTCGAACACGCAGTGCAGGGGCACGTCCGCTATCCAGACCTGAAGGAACTCCTGCAGGAACGCCCAGGTGGGCTCGGGCTTTCTTGAAGCCATGACATTTACGTCCGCCCAGTGAGCCTTCGGAAGTGCAATGACACCTTGGAGACACGTAGTTGCCTGTACATCTCGATCTTGCGCCAGGCGGTCCTCTAGCAGATATCGGCTGAGGCACGCTTCCTGCAACACGTGGGGTGCACGGACTTGCGGAGGTGGTAGATGGAGGATTTCGACGTGGTGGTGCTGGGAGCAGGCACCGCCGGGGAGACGTTGGCCCTGGAGCTGGCGAGCGAGGGGGTGAGCGTGGCAGTGGTGGCCGACGGCTTGGTGGGAGGAGAGTGCCCTTTCCTGGCCTGCATGCCCAGCAAGGTGATGCTGCACTTGGCCCACAGGCACCGGCTGTGCGGTGGCCCGGACATCGAGTCCTTCCAGGAGGCGATCGCCTGGAGGGACGAAGTCGTGGAGCATCGCGACGACTCTGCCCACGCCGAAGAGCTGGCGAGAGCCGGAGCGCGCCTCTTTCGGGGTCGTGGGAGGGTCTCCAGCCTGGGCGTGGTCGAGGTGGAAGGTCTAGAGATCGGCTGGCGTGATCTCGTGGTGTGCACGGGCTCGCATCCCAGGGTGCCTCGCATAAGGGGGTTGGAGGACGTGCCCTACTGGACGAGCGATCAGGCGCTGAGCTTGTCCGAGCTGCCCGGGTCGCTGGCGATACTGGGTGGGGGAGCGGTGGCCTGTGAGCTCGCGCAGGTGTACGCAGCGTTTGGCACCGCGGTCACGGTGGTGCAGCGCTCACCGCGGCTGTTGAGCAGGGAATCTCCTTGGGTGGGGGAGCTCATGGCCGAAGTGCTCAGCTCCCAAGGGGTGAGGGTGCAGACCGGCAGAAGCGTCTTGGGGGCTAGGGGAACCTCATCTGGCGTGGCTCTCGACCTCGAGGGGGGAGGCGAGGTGCTTGCCGACAGGCTGCTCGTGGCCGTTGGTCGGGATCCCAACACCCAGGACTTGGGGCTGGAGCAGCTGGGCATAGCCACGACAGTCCCCCTAAGGGTGGACGCCCGCTGCCGAGTAAAGGGTCAGGCACATGTGTGGGCCGCCGGGGATGTGACCGGCGTGGCCAGTTACACTCACACCGCGAACTACCAAGCTAGGGTGGTCGAGGCCAACCTCCTGGGCCGAAGCGTCGTGGCCGACTACCGGTCTGTGCCGCGAACCGTGTACACCTGGCCGCCCGTGGCAGCGGTGGGGCTGACCAGGGAGCGGGCGGAGGAGGTGGGGATCGAAGTGGTGTCGGCGCGCGTGGAGCTGTCGGAGGTTGCACGGGCATCGGTAGAGGGGGAAAGGATCGGCAGGCTGGAGCTGGTGGCCGACGTTGCTCGCGGGGTGCTGGTGGGCGCCTCTGGGGTGGGCCCGAAGGTGGATGAGTGGATAGGCGAGGCCGCGCTGGCGATCCGTGCCGAGGTGCCCGTGGAGGTCCTGGCCGACGTGGTGCGTCCTTTCCCGACCTACAGCGAGTCCTACACCGAGGCGTTACGGGGAATCCTGCGCAAGCTGCGAGCTGGCGTAGGCTAGCTGTCTCAGAGCCCGTCGAAATCCCACAGCAGCCG
Source organism: Thermobaculum sp. T2p (assembly GCF_059335935.1). Classification (NCBI taxonomy): domain Bacteria; kingdom Bacillati; phylum Chloroflexota; class Chloroflexia; order Thermobaculales (SeqCode); family Thermobaculaceae (SeqCode); genus Thermobaculum (SeqCode); species Thermobaculum sp. T2p. Next base: position 36,593 of record NZ_JANZYQ010000037.1, on the reverse strand, counting down.
CCTGCACTCCCCAGCCGGCCTCTATCGGTCTCCGCCTGGCTTGGTCCAGCAGCAGGTAAGCGCGTCGGCTGATGGAACACCCACGCCCAAGCGCCTCGGACAGCTCCTGGTACTGGGCCTGCAACTCCCCCAAGCTCTCGATGTAGCCCTTGGATCGACACACTAGTTTATGCACGGTTTCTGTTATCCTGGCTTTACAACCCCTGGATTAACGTCGAGTTGGAGATGATGAGGGCATGATCAGCTTCGAGGTAGGTGGCTTCATTTTTAATTACAGAGTAGCTGCTGTGTGTAGGAGGGCCCGGCACGTCCTGCTGGTGCAGCAAGAGGGGATGGATTTCTGGTTTCTGCCGGGCGGTAGGTGTGAGGCAGGCGAGTCCTCTAGGGATGCTTTGCGCAGGGAGCTCAGAGAAGAGCTGTCGGTGGACGTCAGGGTTGAGGGACTGTTGTGGGTGGTGGAGAACTTCTTCGAGCTCGGCGACCGCAGCTTCCATGAGTTGTCGCTGTACTACGAGTGCTTCTTACCCGACAACTTCCATCGCGTGGACCTGGATACCTGCTATCCTTGGACAGAGGTCAACGGTACCTCGTTCGTCTTTAAGTGGTTTCCCATATGGGAGTTATCTGAGGTAAATTTACTACCAGCGTTCCTCAAGCAGGGACTGCAGCGTTCTCCCGAGCACGTACAGCACCTAATCTGCAGGGGATAGCCAGGCACCTCTTGTATTTAAAGCAATAATATGTATGATTTAATGCGTGAATAAACATATTAATGCTTTATATTTCAGGAGGCGGCGATGGGCAGGAAGGGTATCCCCGCGATGTTAGCACTGGTGCTCCTGTTGGTTCTATGGCCTATGAACCACAGTGGCCGCGCACAGGAGACAGGCCTCGACAATCCGGGGTTCGAGGCAGGTCCCTGGGAGGCCAACCATCCTGAGAGGGTGGCCACTGATACCACCCAGGTACATGGTGGGCAGAGGTCGGTGCGGGTGCTGCCTCTCCCCGGCGACGACGTCTTTATGCTGAGCAACCTAGTGCCGATAGATGCGGAGCTCTCCTACGTCTTCAGCGTGTGGATCAGGACCGACTCCCTCCCCAGCGATGCCGTGAGCGTGAGGGTCTTGGAGGTGGATCCGAACAACGTGGCCATAGGATGGCACGTGCTCTCGAGCGGGGACAATCGCCTGGTGACGACCGGCGGTACGCACGATTGGCAGCGGTTCGACGTGGAATTATCGGGGTTCAACTGAGGAGCGCTGGCGATTTAGGAAGAGCAGCTGAGCGCGTGCTGTTGGGGCTGCTGGGGAGCGGGAGCGATAGTGGACTGTGGTGAGGATGCATGATCACCATATGCGCACCTTATACCCTCGCTTGATGTCTAGGTAGGAACGCCCCTAGCTTGGATCGGATGCTGGAGCCCATCCCGCACGCTAGCAGGGCCATGGCAGTAAGGCAACTGATCCAAGCTCGCATGCATCTCATGGGCTACTTCCCTCCTAGCGTGCGGGGTAAGTGATGTCTGGAGTATCGTTGTGAGGGCTGTTGACGCGCCTGGATACGGGGTAATACTCCAGCCAGCTGTCTGGTATAGGTTGAAGTACCTTCTCAAGGCGGGAGGGATCGACCTCGTCGGCGGAGATCCACAGCTCTTCGTCCTCTGGTCGCAGGATGGCCGGCATGCGATCGTGCACCTTCGCAGCGACCTTGTTGGGCTCGGTCGTCACTATGACGAACCTGCTCTCGCCATCCTGCTCGAGGCGTACGCCCGCCAAACCAAAGATACTCTCGTCCCGTAGGCGAAACAAGTAGGGGTGCTTGCTCTCGTCCCACTCGAAGTAGTAGCTGCAGGGCACGATCACCCGGTCGTGCAAGGCAGCTTCATGGAAGGTCTTGCTTGCGAATAGGGTCTCTGCCTTGGCGTTGATGATCTGCCTGGAGGGGCTTTTCTCCTGCATCCACCCCGGGGAATAGCCCCAACGCATTAGCGTTAGCCCCTCTTGCATAGTGACCACCGGTACTTCCTGACTGGGAGCGATGTTGTACCTGGGCCGCCAGGGAATCTCCATCTGAGTGACCCGAAACCTACTGGCGATCTGCTCGGTATCCGCTTCTAGACCAAATCTCCCACACATGTACTAGCTCCTATCGCCAACCTGCATCTTATCACTTGACTCTAACATACTGGTGGTCGGCTGGCTAGCTCGAGATCTTACCCCTTATGGGATGCAACTACTTGGGGGATAAGGACTCCAAGAACCCTCTTCTCCAAGTAGGATATCTGGGCTGCCAGCCCAGCTCCCTGGCCTTCTGGTTGGTTGCCCCTCGCTGCCAACCTTCCCTGCCGGGCCTATAGATGGGTATCGGGGCATCGACCATTGTGGCGAACAGCTGCAGCCAGATCCGCTCGGCTGCTGGCTCGTCGTCCACTATGTTCACAGGTCCTGCTGGCCACCCCAGGGCGTCCACCGCTGCTTGAGCGGCGTCTACAACGTGTACGAAGGATGTGATAGCATCTGAGGCCACCAATTCACCTCTACGCAACCTCTCGGCAATGAGCCCGTCCCGTGAGTACCAAGTGCCGGGTCCGTAGAGTACGCCGTAGCGCAGCACTACGCCCGTGGGTATCTCGGCCACAGCTTGCTCAAGGGCTTGTATCCCTGCTACCGTGAGACCGCGGGGTCCAGTTGCCTCCAGGTGCAGGGGATCGCTCTCTTTGGCGGGTCCGCTTCCCGGAGCATAGGCGAAGGCTATGCTCTGCACTATCATGCGCTCTACCCCGACTTCAAGCGATGCGTCCACAAGGTTGCGCGTGCCCTCAATCCGCAGCCTGGAGTTGGCCTCAAGGTCATAGGTGCTGAGGTCGGTCAGCTGGTGGATTACCACTTCTGGTCGCTTGCCCCTGAGCAGCTCAAATACCTTGGCGCGGTCAAGGTAGTCCACTAGGGCAGGATCGCCACCGGCAGCAGCGATCAGCTTTAGGCGAGCAGGGCTACGGGTGGTGCCCACTACCTCGTGCCTGGCCGCAACTAGTAAAGGTAACAGCAGCCTACCTATCGCGCCAGTGGCACCAGCCAGCAGTATCTTCATAGAGCCCCCAGTCTAGTGTGTCTCGACTCCAGTATAGAACACCTCCTGCATGGGGGCCAACAGCTAGGATGAGCTGCTTGAGGCGGTCCGCCTGCTGTGAGCTCCTGGCGCTCTAGGTTATCCCATGCTACAAGCATGTGATAACCAGGATCTGTTCCTCGACCGGTGCCAAATCTTGGGCTTAGCAGGGATCTCCCTGCGAGGCATTTGGAATAGCTACGGATGAGGGCACTGAGTGAGCGATCCCGCCGGGCGAAGGATCTAGGGAGCCTGACTAGCGGCACAGCACTTTTAGGTTGTTACCAGGCTATCTATCTTGTGGGCAGTTATCATCCCCGCTACGCATCGCTGGGACTAGTCGACACTCTTGCCACATTGGAACGTCTCTATGGGACGGCGCTACGGATGGATGGTACCTCGTTGATGTCTCGCCCCACAAGCACCTCGAGCAGCCAATCGGCGGCCACTCGCAGCTTCTGGGATCTGCTTGGGATCTTCGCTAGGTAGGTCCCACGCCAGAGCAGCCAAGCGGGGAGCCCTGATAGTTTGATGCCCTTGAGGTCCGCTATGGCGGCCCTACGGCCCACGAGGGCTAGCTCCCCTATGGGGTTGTACCTGAAGGGCCTTGGCGCGTACCCCTGCGAGACGAGGGCTATGTTGGTCGCCACGGTTCTACCTTCCCGCGTGGCGTTCTGGGCAGTGGGTGCATAGGTGCCTCCACCCACCTTGGGTACCTCCGCGCAGTCCCCTACCGCCCAGAGGTCGGCATGGCCCGGCACGCTGAGGTAGGGATCGACCCTGATACCACCATGATCACCCTTGGGCACGTCTAATCTGCCTACTATGGGGTTGGGCGACACCCCGGCGGTCCACACCACGGTCTTGGCATGGACTTTCATGCCTCCCTTGAGTTGGACGTGATCTGTTGCCAGCTCGGATACCTCGGTGCCCAGCAGCACCTCTGCGCCCGATGCTTCCAGTTCTTGCTGGGCGTAGGTCGCTAACCTCTCACCCAGTTCCTCAAGCAACCTTCGACCATGGTGGACCAGAACTACTCGCACATAACTAGGATGGATTTTGGGATAGCGTAGCACGAGGCGGCGGACGAAGGCGTTGACAGCGGCCGTGGTCTCTACCCCAGATAGACCTCCCCCAACCACAACAAAGGTCAGCAGGCGCTGCTGTGCAGCGGTGTCCGATAAGGAGTTAGCTAGTTCGAAGGCGCCCAGGATGTGGTTATATAAGTTGGCAGCGTCCTCCAAGGTCTTCATTCCCAGGGAGTGCTCCTGGGCGCCGGGCACGTGGTGGAAGTTTGTGACCGACCCCAGCGCGATCACCAGGTGGTCGTACGGTAGCTCTAGCTGCTCCTTTGGCAACCCCAGGCCTTTGGCTCCGACCCTTATCTTTACCTTCTTATTGCCAAGATCGACTTCCTCTACTTCCCCTTGCTGGAACCTCACAGAACGTGAGATCTTCCGTAGGTTTACCGCTGCGTGCCTCATGTCTATCTCGCCCACGGCCGTCTCGGTCAGCAGCGGCGTGAACACCGCGAAGTTAGTCCTGTTGACGAGCGTTATCTTGGCTTCAGGCAGCTGCCTAGTTAGCTCGCGCGCAGCCGACACACCGGCTAAACCGCCCCCGAGCACCACCACGTCGGGACCATTGTTGGACATATCTAAACCTCCTGCCTCAAGTCCATCACCACGAACCCCTTACGCTCTATCTGCAGGGGCAAGCCCTGCTGTAGCTTCTGGCTGGGAATGCGCCCGAGGTCCCTCCACTGCCCAAACAAGCTGTTGAAAGCTCGTATCCTGTATTCTCCAGATAGCTCTAGCTCCAAGTGTACTCCCAAGTTGATGGTCTCGTTGGCGGTGTTGCCGGCGAAGAGCAGTAAATTGTCGCCCTGTCTGAGGCCCACGGGACACACCGCATCGCTGCTAGCCCGCACCTGGGAGGTAATGTCGTGCTCGTACATCACGTAGGGCGTGGACTCCTGAAACTGGAAGTTGGTGTACATCAGGATATCGGGTGCTCTGACGGCCACCCAAGTTAGGTACTTGCCCCGATAAGGGACTTTCTGAGCAGCCAGCCACTTCCAATTGGGCGGCATCTTGGGGTCCACCCTCACTGACCCGGAGGTGTCCAGCCCTGCCACGCCCTCTATGGCCGCCCATAGATAGCGGGGCGGGAACCAAGGAGAGAGCATCATCCCCTGGTTGACCAGCGTCTCGCCGTGCAGCCACTCGGAGAACTGGCCCGGGACCGTGTTCCTGTGGCGGGGATCGCTAGAGTAGCTCTGGAAGCTGGTGCTCAGGGCGTGCGCCATGAAGCCTGGCGTGTACCTTGCGGCGGCGAAGGCGTACCAGAAGGACACCCCTACCCATACTCCTCCCAGCAGGCCCCAACCACCGTTGGGGGTGTAGTCCACCGAGTCCCTGGGCACGGTCCTGATGCCAGACTCCGTCCAGAATTCGGGTCCGCTCAGGCGCGCTATGATGTTGGCCGCTATGTCATCATCTGCCACCCCGAACATGACCGGGAACACCAGATCGGAGGTGATGTCGCTGCGAGGACTGCCGTCCAAATCTATGTTCAGGTAGTAGAGGCCGTTCTCAGGGTTGTAGAGGTGCTTGTTGATGGCCTCCTTTAGCTCGGCTGCGTGCTGGGCGAATTCCTTGCTCTCGTCGTGTCTGTTGAGCTCTCTTGCCATGTGGAATACTGTCTCCAGCGCCTTGTAGCACTCCGAGTTGACCTCCGTGGTAGCTCCTGAGAGCCTATAAGATGGGATCACGTTGCGCCATCCCACTATCCCCCAGTTGCTGGTGCCAGTGGCGTTGCACCACACCAAGCCTTGCTCGTTCCTCTGAGATAAGATGTAGCGTGCGGCCTTGACTGCAGCGGGGTAGACCTCCTCCAAGAACCCCCTGTCACCGGTGGCGTTGTAGTGGTGCCAGAGTGCAAGTATCAGCAGGGGGGTGTTATCGTTGATGTTGAGGCCGTAGTCCTCGGTGCGCCCGTTACGTATGTCATAGTACTCTATGATCTTGCCGCTGGGCTGCTGGAGACGTACATAGGCCAGCAGCGCCTCCCGGGCGAACTCCGGAGTGAGGTAGTCCGCGCCAAACCCGAACCAGGCGGTGTCCCGCCCCACGCTGTTGTTGGATCTGGTAGGGTCGTTGGTGAAGCACCAGCCTGTGGGAGCCTTGGTCTCGACCCTCAACATGTCCGCCTTGGCCCACAGCACTCCGGAGTTGACCACTGGGTCAGGAGTGAGTACGGTGGATCTGCTCATGACCTCGGCGTAGTACCTGCGAGTGCTATCCAATGCCTTCTGCGCATCCGGGCAAGATTCGAACACCTTCTTGGCGTCATCCCTGCCTTGATGCGAGAAGGTTATCACGAAATAGAAGCTGGTCTTCTCCTCGGGCGACAGAGAGTGGGACAGGTGCAGCACCCCCAACGGATCTCCCACCACCTTCGTCTCGTTGGAGAGCTGGCCTGGCCAGCTCTTGGACACAGATTTTGCGAAGTCGAGTGTGGCCTCGAAGCTCCGAGGTTCGATCGAGCAGCCCACCACCCTTGCGTCTTGGGGAGAACCCTCATTCCAGGCGACTATCGCGTGGAGCTTGCTATCGTACTCCACGTGTACGTCGTGCTCGGTATCTCCTCGCAGGTCGACGAAGGCGTATGTGGAGACCCGTAATGGCTCGTATCCAGCGTTGTGCAGCGTGACCACGTAGTAGACCGCCGGAGGGTCGACGCTTCCGTCAGCATGGGGGCCGGTGTTGAGCACGAAGATGTCTTCGTGCACCTCCAACCGGCTCTCCAGGGTGAAGATGTGCTCTTGGTGTTCTGGATGGATGAGGAACGTGCCGCTATGCTGTTGTGCAAGGTGCATCGTGGTGCTCTCGTCGTAGTGTCGCAGCACCAAGGCTCCCAACAACGTCTGTCCTGTATCTATGCTGTACACCTTCTCGATAGCACCCGTGGCCTTGATGATCGTGGCTACTTTGGGGCCGCCCAGAGTGCTGCCCACTGCTAGCTCGTCGTCCGGTACCTGGTAGAAGGCCACGCGACCCGATTGCCCCACCTCCCTGGCGGTAGGCATATCCGACCTCCTAGAGGCTACCCGACTGACGGATCATGCCGCCGTCTATGAAGTAGGTGCTGCCCGTGATGTAGGCTGCGTCGTCGGATGCCAGGAACGCTGCCAGCTTGGCTACCTCCTCGGGTTTCCCCATCCGCCTCAGGGGGATCTCGGAAAGCAGCTGCGACATCAGCTTGGGATCATGCTTGAGGTTGGCGTCCATGGGGGTGTCGATGGCCCCGGGTGCTATGTTGTTGACGGTGATGCCATGGGGTGCAAGTTCCACGGCGATGGTGCGCATGAGCATACGCATGCCCCCCTTGGCGGCGCAGTAGGGCGCGTTGGTAGGCATGGGCAGTTCCTCGTGCACCGAGGAGATGTTGATGATCCGGCCGCCGCCGCCTTGCCTGACCATCTGGCGAGCGCTTTCCTGGCAGCCCAGCCAAGTGCCGGTCAGGTTGACAGCTATTATCTTCTGCCAAACCTCCAGTGGGGTGTCCAGGAAGGGCATCTTCTGCTCCACGCCGGCGTTGTTCACCATGATGTCCAGCTTGCCGAAGTGCTCCACCGCCTGGGCCACGAGGTTGCAGACATCCTCCTGTTGGGAAACGTCTCCTTGAACAGCTATGGCCTTGGAGCCCGCATCGGCTATCTGCTTCACCACATCCTCGGCGTCTTCCTGGTGGCCGTGGTAGTTTACGACCACGCTGGCGCCGGAGCGGCCAAACTCTAGTGCTATCGACTTGCCTATGCCCGAAGAGGCGCCGGTGACCACCGCCACCTTGCCATGTAGGTTCACCTGCATCTTGGTTTCCTCCTGAAGGATGCTGCTTTGCTTCTAGTGTAGCGTTGCAAGGTGACACTGTCGGTGAAAGTTGGTGACAATTCGTAAACGCTAACTGCTGCAGAATCTATATCCTATGCCCCACTCTGTCTGGATGTACCTTGGGTGTTCTGGGTCGTCGCCCAGCTTGCGCCTTAGCCTGCGGATGAAAGCCTTTAGCAGCTGGGTGTCGCCCACGTAGGAGGGTCCCCACACCCTCTCGAGCAGCAAGTTATGAGGCAGTACCTGTCCAGCGTTGGTTACGAGAACCTCTAGCAGCCTGTACTCCGTTGAGGTCAGGTAGATGGGTTCGCCTTGCAGGTATACTTGACGAGTCCGAGTGTCGATCACGAGCTCAGAATCGCCATGCCTGCTGGGGGACAAGCCACCGTTGGCCCTGCGCAGGAGTGCCCGCAGCCTGGCCAACAGCTCGAGGTGATCGAAGGGCTTGGTGAGGTAGTCATCGGCTCCTAGGTCCAGCGCCCTCACCTTGTTCAAGGTGTCATCTAGGACGGTGAGGATGAGGATAGGGACGGCCGACCTCTCGCGAATCCGCCTGCATACCTCGAAGCCATTAGGTGGAGGCATTGTTACATCCAATACAACCAGGTCTGGCTCGCGCTCCCCAAACACCTCCAGCGCCTCACCCCCGCTGGTGGCCACCTCAACTTCGCAGCCAGGCCAGTTCATCCTCGCACCGAACGCTATCACCTCGGCGACCTCAGGGTCATCCTCCGCTATGAGTATCCTGGGCAACATGCTGTGTGTGCTCCTTTCTAGGTGCACTAGGCAAGTGAAAGCACACCTGTGTGCCTCCTGATGGAGAGTATCCAGCCCATATCTTGCCGCCGTGCAGCTCCATTAGAGCTTTACAGGTAGCAAGACCCAGGCCAGCGGCGCCCGCACTCCCCCCTCTGTAGAAGCGGTCGAACACCTTAGGCAGCTCTTCCGTGGGGATGCCTGGACCATTATCACTTACGCAAACCTCCACATCACCGTTGGACCGGATACTCAACCTGACGATGGTGCCTGCGGGGGTGTGCGCGTGAGCGTTGTGCAGGAGGTTGAGCAGTACCTGTGCTAGCCTCTTGGGATCGCCGACCATCACGAGAGATCCTGGCACATCCAGCTCCAATCGCTGTCCCTTCTGGTCGAACAGCGGCTCCACGGCCTGTGTTACTTCCTCGGCAAGGGATACCAGGTCGAGCTGCTTTGGCTCCAGCTGCAGCACGCCCGCCTCCAGCTGGCTCAACGTGAGCAGGTCGTCCACTAGCAGCTCCAGCCGCTCGATGCTCCTACGTGCACTAGCTAATAATGCCCGTTCATCCTCCTGCAGCCTGTCGTGTGCGCTCGTGCTCAGCATCCCCACAGCCGCACGGGTGGAGGTGATCGGAGTGCGCAGGTCGTGGGAGAGCGAAGAGAGGAACTGGGAGCGCAGCTGCTCTAGCTCGGCCTTTCGGCGGACTGCATGCAGCTCTTCCTCCTCCAGGAGCAGTCGTCGAGTGAGGGCGGATGTGCCAGCCCCTACCAGCGCCATGATCAGGATGCGAGCCGCTAGTTCCTTGATGCCCATCTCGTTGGGTAGCCACCGTGGCAGCGTGGGATGGATAGCTGCCACGGTGATCGCCACGACTACGGTGTAGGCCAGGCTGCCCCTGGGCGACATCGCGGTGGAGGCACAGATCACTGCAAGGAAGAAGAGGTCGAACAGCAGTGCGTCGGGCTGAGCTCCCAAGAAATAGATGATTGTGCTCGCCGCTAGGTCGCATACCGCCAGCCAAGGGTAGCGTGGCATGCCCAGAAGATCCACTGCCAGGTTGTAACCCGCAAACAGCAGCACCAGTTGCCAGCTCTCCAGACCTAGCCTGCCTTCAGCTGGAGCAAGCGTGGTCAGGATGAGCAGGGCAGCTATGGTGAGCCAGCGTATGGTGCGCAGGGCATCCCGGAGAAAGCTGCTGTTGCGCGAGTTTTCCTTCATCTGCACAGTCCTGATTATACACCTGGCAATTTACAAACTGTCACCAAATTTCACTTTGGCCTTCACCTTCCGCTGTTATGCTGATTCTCGGTGGCGCGATGGCTGCTGTTACCTGGGTGCAAGGTTAGAGTAACAGCAGAACGGAGGTCAATCTCATGGCAGATACAACTGCAGACGTACTCGTGGACAGGCTGATCAGCTGGGGAGTCGACACGGTGTTCGGCCTGCCTGGCGATGGAATCAACGGCATCATGGAGGCGCTGCGCAAGCGCCAGGATCGTATCAAATTCGTGCAGGTACGGCACGAGGAGAGCGCAGCGTTCGCGGCTTGTGGGTACGCCAAGTTTACCGGCAGACTGGGGGTGTGCCTAGCGACCTCTGGTCCGGGAGGTATTCACTTACTCAATGGCCTCTACGATGCCAAGATGGATGGGGCACCGGTGTTGGCGATCACAGGCCACACCTTCCATGATCTGATCGGTACCCACTATCAGCAGGACGTGGATCTGGACAAGCTGTTCCAGGATGTGGCCGCGTACAACGAGAGGGTGATGGGGCCGGCGCACGTTGTCAATGCCCTGGACGAAGCGATCAAGACCGCGCTTGGGCAGCATACGGTGGCCCACATCACTATCCCTAAGGACGTACAGGATTGGGAGGTGGATGACGCGCAGAGGTCGTCGGCCAATATCCCGGAGCACAGCGCCGACCTGTTCGCTGCTGCTCGATCTGTGCCCTCCGATGAGGAGCTGAGGCGAGCAGCGGAGGTGATCAACGCAGGCTCCAAGGTGGTGGTGTTCGCCGGCAGGGGTGGTGCGGGCGCTCGCCGTGAGCTCTTGGATCTGGCCGAGAAGATAGGAGCTGTGATAATCAAGCCTCTGCTGGGTAAGACGGCCGTGCCGGACGATAGCCCATACACGACCGGTGGCATCGGGTTACTGGGCACCGCCCCCTCGGTAGACGCTGTTCGGGAGTGCGACACCCTCCTGATGGTGGGCACTAGCTTCCCTTACATCGAGTTCTATCCCAAACCTGCTCAAGCCAGGGCGGTGCAGATCGATATAGACCCCACCCGAATAGGCCTTAGGTACCCGGTAGAGGTGGGCTTGGTTGGCGATTCCTCCGATGTTCTTCAGAGGCTGCTGCCTTTGTTGCAACCCAAGGAGGATAAGAGCTTCCTCCAAAAAGCTCAGAAGGGTATGGAGGACTGGCGGCGCCTCATGGAGGAGAGGGGCACGCGCACGGACGTGCCTATGAAGCCTGAGGTCGTTACGCACCACCTCAACAAGTATCTATCGGAGGATGCGATCGTGATCTCCGACACCGGCACCGTCACCACATGGGTGGCTCGCCATATAGAGGCTCGGGGCGACATGCTTTTCTCGGCCTCTGGCATGCTGGCCACGATGGCCAACGGGCTGCCCTACGCCATAGGGGCTGCCGTGGCCTATCCCAACAGGCAGGTGGTGGCGATCGTGGGGGATGGAGGCTTTACGATGCTGATGGGCGATCTGGCTACAGTGGCCAAGTACTCGCTGCCCGTCAAGGTGATAATCATCAAGAACAACAGCCTGGGGCAGATCAAGTGGGAGCAGATAGTACTCGAGGGTAACCCTGAGTACGGCAACGACCTCCACCCGATAGACTTTGAGCTCTACGCCCGTGCGGTGGGCGTGCCAGGCTACACTCTAGAGGACCCATCGCAGGCGGACGAGGTGCTGCGTCGGGCTATGTCGGAGCAGGGACCTTGTCTGGTGCAGGCGGTGGTTGATGCCAGTGAGCCTCCGATGCCCGGCAACATCACGCTGGAGCAGGCGGTGCACTTCGCGCAGTCTATGCTGCGGGGAGAGAAGGATCGCATGGAGATCATCAAGACGATCATCAAGGACAAGATCCGCGAGGTTATATAGGGGCAAGGAGATGGAGCTTCCAAGGGCCAGAGATTTACCCAGGCTGGTCAAGGTGAGGCAGCTGTTCCCCTCTAGCCGACTGGAGGACATAGGGTCTGAGGTGCGTGCCCGCCTAGGGGCGCTGCACCTGCAAGATCGGGTGCATGCAGGCATGCGGGTTGGCGTAACGGTGGGCTCGAGGGGTGCGGGTGGCACCTTGGAAGCATTGCGTGCCGTAGTACAGGAGTTGAGGTCCCTGGGCGCCGAACCTTTCCTGATACCGGCTATGGGTAGTCACGGCGGGGCTACGCCCGAGGGTCAAGTGGAGATTCTCAGGCGCCTGGGGATAACCGAGGAGAGCGCAGGAGCTCCCATAGACCCAAGGATGGAGACGGTAGTGCTTGGGGAGGCCCCCAACGGCTACGAGGCTCACTACGCGGTCAGCGCCCACGAGGCCGACGCCGTAGTGGTGCTGGGCAGGACGACTGTGCATCCCAACCTCAAGGCCGGCGAGCGGAGCGACGGTGTGGCCAGCGGGCTACTGAAGATGGTGGGGGTGGGCCTTGGAAAGCAAGCGGGGGCGTTCTCGGCCCACCACCACGGACTCGGCGAGAGCGTGCTGGCCGTACAGGAGGTTACACTACCTAGATCCAACGTTATCGCAGGAGTGTCAATCGTCGAGAACGCCTACCGTGAGCCGGCTCATGTGGAGGTGGTGCGGCCTGAGGAGTTCAAAGCCTGTGACCAGAGGCAGCTAAGACTGGCGCGCACGCTGGTGGGCCGCATCCCTTTTGAGGATCTGGACTTGCTGGTATGCAGCCAGATGGGGAAGGATGTTGCTGGCTCGGGCCTGGATCCCAACGTCATCGGCTTCTGGCGTATAGAGGGCGGCCCTAGGGTTCCCAACTTCCGACGAATAGTAAGCCTCGATCTTACGGACGCCAGCCTAGGCAACGCTATAGGCCTGGGGTTGAACGACTTCGTGCCTCGACGCCTGGTGGAGAAGATGGACGCCCACAACACCTGGATGAACCTCCTAACTGGTGCCAACAAGGACGGCAGCACTATCGAGGGTTACACGCCCGTAGTGGCTGAGAACGACAGGGAGGCCATAGAGCTGGCATTGGCTTCGGTAATGCCTTACAAGGCGCCCAGGGTGTGTCACGTACGCGATACTAGCAGGCTCTACGAGCTGCTGATATCGGAGGCCTTGCTGCCCGAGGCGTATCAGCTGGCGAACGTCGAGATCGTCAGTGAGCCCCGACCTTATAGGTTTGATGACGAGGGTCGTTTCATCTGGCCCGAGTAAGGAGCTGGATATGGATAGTGAGCGAGCTACTCAGGCGGCAGAGATGATGAGTCGCCTTGGGTATGATGCCCTGCTGTGCAGGATACCGGAGCACGTCTTCATGCTCACCGGTTATCTACCGGTGCTGGGAAACTCCCTCTGTCTAGTAAGGCTGGATACAGGTGGCAGGCTGCAGGTGCTGCTGGCTGTGCCTGAGGACGAGCGCGACCTGGTGCCCGAGGGCGCTGCCGATGATGTGCGCACCTTCAGCGAGGAGTCTGGTTCCCGTATACAAGATACCCTGCAGGCGGTCAGGGAGTGTCTGCAGCTGCTCCTTATCTCTGCTGCTCTGGGCCCACGGTGCGTGTTGGGCTATGAAGGTGGGCATTACCCGATAACATCTCCTTACACTCAAGTCGGGGTTCCGGGGCGGGCGACCGTGGATCTGTTGAGCCAGCTGCGCCCGGAGGCCAGCCTCGTGGACGCCACCCCTATGTTGGACGCGTTGTCGTCTTTCAGGACGCAGCACGAGCTTAAGCTGATGCGCCAGGCCACGGCCCTCGCTGTCGTTGGTTTCCGTGCAGCTCGGTCGGCGATACTGCCAGGGGTCACGGAGGCGGATGTGGAGGCAGCGGCCGTGGCGGCGATGATCACCGCAGGGCGCAGGGATCATCCTGAGAAGCATGTATCGGCTCACGTGCACGTGATGTCAGGTGAGCGCTCGGCCCTGGCGTACAGGGCCTACAACACCACCTCCGCCCGCATGCTCCAGCGCGGCGATCCGGTGCTGGTGCAGATGGAGGTATGTGTTGGGGGTTGCTGGGCGGAGCTCACGCGTACGTTCTTCGTGGGGGACATCTCGCGTCGGTGCGAGGTGGTGCTCGGTGCCTGCCTGCGCGCGCAGTGGGAGGCGCTGCAAGCTATCGGCTCGGGACGAGAGGGCAGGTCGGTAGATGCGGTCGCTAGGCGAGTTCTGAGAGATGCCGGACTTGCGGAGGCTTTTCGACACGGGCTGGGGCATGGGGTTGGGTTGCAAGCCATCAACCATTCGGCTCGCCCCAGACTACACCCCGCTTCGGTAGACGTGTTGCAAGCTAGCATGACCCACAACGTAGAGCCGGCGGCCTACATGGAGGAGCAATGGGGGATACGCCTCAACGACAACGTCCTCGTGATGCCCACGGGCTGTCAGATGCTGTCGCAGCCGCTACCCAGGGCCGTCGATTGGCTGGTGGTGGGCTAGGCATACAGTAGGAAAGGAGACTGTGTAGATGTTGTACCTTACCCAGGATGATCTGCGATCTCTGAGCGACGAGATCGCCTCGCGCATCAGCGGCGAGGTGAGGTTTGATGCCGGCAGCAGAGCGCTGTACGCCACGGACTCATCCAACTACCGGCAGGTGCCCCTGGGCGTGGTGTTGCCCCGATCAGCTGAGGACGTGGTCGAGACGGTGGCGGCCTGCAGGCGGTACGGGGTGCCGATCCTATCCAGGGGAGGGGGTACCAGCTTGGCAGGCCAGTGTTGCAACGTGGCGGTAGTCATGGACATGTCCAAGCACTACAACCGGCTGCTGGAGCTCCGTCCGGACAAGCGGTACGCTGTGGTGGAGCCAGGGATCGTCCTGGACGAGCTGCGCGATGCCGCCGAGAGGTACCACCTTACCTTTGGCCCGGATCCAGCCACTCACGACCACTGTACGCTGGGAGGTATGATAGGCAACAACTCCTGTGGCGTCCATTCAGTGATGGCCGGCAAGACCGATGACAACGTGGAGGCGTTGGAGATATTGACCTACGACGGGCTGCGCATGTGGGTGGGCCCCACCAGCGAAACCGAGCTGGAGCAGATCATCAGCGAGGGCGGTAGGCGCGGGGAGATCTACGCGGCCCTCAGGGACCTGCGGGACAGATACGCGGACCTCATACGCGAGCGCTTCCCCGACATCCCCCGCAGGGTGTCGGGGTACAACCTAGTGCACTTGCTGCCCGAGCACGGCTTCAACGTGGCTCGGGCGCTGGTGGGCAGCGAGAGCACTTGCGTGACCGTGCTGCATGCCAAGCTAAGGCTTGTGGATAGCCCGCCGGCTCGTACCCTCGTGGTGCTAGGTTTTGAGGACGTCTTCACGGCCGCCGACCATGTGCCGGACGTGCTAGAGCACGACCCCATAGCTCTTGAGGGTCTGGACGAGAAGCTCATAGACTACTCCCTCATGCAGGGGTTGCACCCCGACAGCATCAAGCTGCTGCCCAAGGGGCATGGCTGGCTGCTGGTGGAGTTCGGTGGTAAGGACAAAGAAGAGTCGGATACCAGAGCTAGGGAGATGATGGGGGCCCTACGGAAGCTGTCACCCTCTCCCAGCATGAAGCTGTTCGATGATCCCCATGAGGAACGCCAGATGTGGCTGGTGCGCGAGGCTGGTCTGGGAGCCACTACCTTTATCCCTGGCACCACGCGCATGGAGTGGCCGGGATGGGAGGACTCGGCGGTTGCACCTGAGAAGCTAGGAGACTACCTGCGCGATTTCAGGAAGCTGCTGGACAAGTACGGCTACGATGGCTCGCTTTACGGCCACTTCGGGCAGGGCTGCTTGCATACCAGCACGGACTTCGATCTGGAGTCGGCCGATGGCGTGCGGAAGTTCAGGGAGTTCATCTACGAAGCCGCTGACCTGGTGGTGAGCTACGGGGGCTCGCTCTCGGGTGAGCATGGTGATGGGCAGGCCAGGGGGGAGCTGCTCGAGAAGATGTTTGGCAAGGAGTTAGTGGAAGCCTTCCAGGAGTTCAAGGCGATATGGGATCCAGAGGGCAAGATGAATCCCGGCAAGGTGGTAGACCCTTACCGGCTCGATGAGAACCTGAGGCTCGGTCCCCACTACGATCCGCCCTCGGTGCGAACGCACTTTGCTTTCGTGGGCGACGACGGGGACTTCTCCAAGGCAGCACTGCGCTGCGTGGGTGTTGGCAAGTGTCGACGACACGGGAGCAACGACCCCGACGATGATACCATGTGCCCGAGCTACATGGTGACTCGGGAGGAGATGCACGCCACTCGGGGCAGGGCCAGGCTGCTGTTCGAGATGCTGCAAGGTAATCCTGTATCGGAAGGATGGAAGAGCGAGGCTGTCAGGGAGGCGTTGGACCTGTGCCTAGCTTGTAAGGGCTGTAAGTCCGACTGCCCGGTGAGCGTGGATATGGCAACCTACAAGGCGGAGTTCCTCTCCCACTACTACGAGGGTAGACTCAGACCCCGTGCTGCCTACTCCATGGGCTTGATCTACTGGTGGGCTCGGCTAGCGACCCTTGCGCCAGACGTGGTCAATCTACTGCTACGCGCCCCGGTATTGGGCAGGTTGTGCAAGCTTGTGGGCGGTATAGACTCAAGACGACGATTCCCGCCCTTTGCCCCGCAGACGTTCAAGTCCTGGTTCCTCTCGCGCAACGGATCTCGTGGGCATAAGGGCAAGGTCATCCTGTGGGCCGACACGTTCAACAACTACTTCATGCCGGAGACCGCGAAGGCTGCAGTGCGCGTGCTCGAGGCCGCAGGCTTCCAGGTAGAGGTACCCAGGAGATCGCTCTGCTGCGGTAGGCCCCTATACGACTGGGGCATGCTGGATCTGGCCAAGCGGCAGCTGCGGCAGATCCTCGAGGCCTTGGAGGAGGAGATACAGGCCGGCACGCCTGTGGTGGTGCTCGAGCCCAGCTGTGCATCTGTGTTTCGCGACGAGCTCACTAACCTGTTCCCGAAGGACAAAGACGCCCAAAGGCTCAGCCAGCAGACTTACCTGCTCTCCGAGTTCCTGCAGAAGAG
The DNA here is from genome assembly GCF_059335935.1 of Thermobaculum sp. T2p. Taxonomy (NCBI): domain Bacteria; kingdom Bacillati; phylum Chloroflexota; class Chloroflexia; order Thermobaculales (SeqCode); family Thermobaculaceae (SeqCode); genus Thermobaculum (SeqCode); species Thermobaculum sp. T2p. The sequence goes on along the minus strand of NZ_JANZYQ010000037.1, from coordinate 19,627 downwards.
AGCGTCGGATTGGCAGATGCCCAAGCTGGAGCGCAAGGCTCTTGTCCACGGCCACTGCCACCACAAGGCGATCATGGGGATGAGCGACGAGCGTGAGGTGCTAGGGAGGATGGGCGTGGAGTTCGACGTACTGCCTTCAGGGTGCTGTGGCATGGCAGGGGCCTTCGGGTTCGAATCAGGCGAGCACTACGAGGTCTCGGTGTGCGCCGGGGAGAGGGTCCTGCTGCCTGCGGTGCGCAAGGCCGCCCCCTCGACGATCATCGTTGCCGACGGCTTCAGCTGCAGGGAGCAGATAGCCCAGGGTACCCACAGACGTGCGTTGCACCTCGCAGAAGTGGTGGACCTGGCACTGAGCGGCCGACTGCCGGAAGACAGCAGCTTTCCTGAGAGGATCTATAAGCAGGACGGCACCCACAACCTGAAGGCGATCCTCAAGTTGTCGGGGGTGTGCCTGGCCATAGGAGGGCTGGTAAGGGTGGTCAGGCGCTAGGCATCAAGAAGGTCCGTTATTTGTGCCCACCTCCCCAGTGCGCTAAATACCTCTACGCTGGTGGTGCGAGCGTGGTCTCTGCCGCCGGCCTGAGATCTAGGGGAATCTGCAGGCGGTGCAGGCACGCCTGGGAGTATCAGCCCAGCGGTGTGCTCGGATTGGGGATGAACAGTTGCAGCCCACATTTGCGCTAGCTGTTAGAGCGTGATGATAGTTGCAAGGAATTCTTGTATGCTGGCAACTCGGTGCTATATATAGGTAAGTGTACTGTGAACGTCGACCCACATCCTGGTGTGCTGTTCACATCGATATGGCCTCCGTGCGCCTCGACGATCCATCGCGCGATCGACAGCCCCAACCCGCTGCCACCGCTGCTGCGTGCTGGGTCTGCTTGGTAGAACCGGTCGAAGATGTACGGCAGGTGCTCGGGAGATATGCCGATGCCTGTATCCCTGACCTCGACCTTGGCTTCGGAAGCATTCCCCTCCAGCCTCACCTCGATGCTACCCCCGGCAGGAGTGTACTTTAGGGCATTGTCCAGGAGGATCAGCAGCAGCTGGCGTAGTGCATCGGGGTCACCACATACTTGGATGGGCTGAAGTTCAGCGACCGATAGCTCCTTGTTGCCGTCCATGCGTGCTGCTTGGGCGACACCGGCCTCCACTATCTGAGCCAGATCGACCACCTCCCTTCTCAGAGCTATCCCACCGTCGGCCCTGGCAAGCGTCAGCAGGTCGTTGACCAGCCTGCTCATGCGCTCTGCCTCGTCGTGGATCTCGGCCAACGCTGCTGCTTTGTCCTCCTCCGACATGTGGGGTACCTGTCTTAGCATCGCAGCATTCCCCCTGATGCTTGTAAGAGGGGTGCGCAGCTCATGGGAAGCATCTGCCACGAACCTGCGTTGCGAGGCTAGCAGCTCTCGTAGGTGCCTATCAGAGGCCTGCAATCTATCCAGCATTTGGTTGAAGGTGGTTGCCAGCCTGCCGACCTCGTCGTGTGCGTACTTCACCTGCACCCTCTTGGAGAGATCGCCAGAGCGAGCCACCGCCTGTGCCGTGGCCACCAACTGTGCCAGCGGCCACAGGGCAGACCTCGCCATGGCCGATACTACCAACCCAGACACGAGCATCACGATCAAGAAGCACGCCAAAGCCAGCAGCCTTACTGCCTGCAGCGTGCCTTCTACTCCCATCAAGCTTCTGCCCACCTGGACCACCAACAAGGTACCATTATCTAGCACCACGGGAGTGGTGTAGACCCGTACGCTCTCTCCAGCCAGCACGATCGTCCTGAAATGAGGGATACTCTGGCTGACCTCCTGGCCTTCCAAAGGCATCAACTTGCTGCCCAGCGCATCGGAAGATGCCAGTACGTGGCCATGAGCGTCGGATATCTGTACGAACGTATCTGCGAAGGCAAATGTGTCCGGTGGTGGAATATCTATCGCCTCTCCTGTGCTATGGAACCTGTCGCTCCGGTCGATGGCCCTACTTACCTGGGATGCCCTCTCGACCAGTGATTGGTCCACCTGACTGTAGAGGTTTCTTGACAGCAGGCTGTAGAGCACGCAGCTGAACAAGATCAGTGCCGCACCTAGCACCAGTAGATGCCAGGTGGTCAAGCGGGCCCGCAGCGATTTAGGCATGTCTACCTTAGGCATCTTCGTCACCGATCGATGCTCTCGTTGGAGTTTGAGCCCATCACGCTCTCCCGACAACTTGCTTTCTGCGATCGGAGGTGAACCGAAAGCGCCTGTTAGCGAGATAGGCTAGGATCACGAAGCTGATCAAGTACAGAGCCACTGCCCATGGATTTCTGCTGTCGGTGCCTGAGAGCACCGCGTGATACAGCGACAATATATAGGCTGGCACGCTCAGGTAGTGGAGTATGCGCCAAGTTCTGTGGCCGATTCTATGTTCCAGGTAGGAGCTCAGCGTTATCACCAGCAACAAGTACATCGCCAATATGCCGAGTGTGACCTGTATGGGTCTGTAGGCGGATAGCATCGGTACCACTAGCTGTGGTAGGCTAAAGCCTACATAGCTGTCCCACAGCAGCGAGCTCACGTGCAGGGCTAGCAGGCCTAGACCCAGGGGAGCGGTGAATTGGTGCAGGTCGTATAGTCTCCACCTGGGCAAGGTGCCCGTGCTGGCGCCATCGCGTATCACCAGCCCAAGGGCTATGTTGAGCCATAGCAGTACGTAGGCGCTTAGCCCCGCAGCTCTGCTGATATACCAGGGTATGTTGGTTGTGCCGCCGACTGCTCCCTCAACAGTCCATGATACAACCAACATCCCGAGCGCGAAGAGTACTAACCATAAAGCGGCAGACTTCAGTTTACCCATAGACCATCTCCGATAGATTAGTTGTCATAATATAGTCGTTGTTGGCCAACACTAGCACGCCATCCGCCCCGGCGTCCTCGATTAGTTGAATGCCCCGCTCCTCTCCTAGGATGATAGCCGATTTGGCCAGCACCTCTGCCCTTGTGACCGAGTCATCGATCACTGTAGCGGAGACGACGTGTGTTTGAGCTGGTAGACCTGTACGTGGATCTATGATGTGGTGCATGACTTCTCCTCCTCGGAGCCAACGCCGCTGCATTATGCTGGAGGTGGCTACTGCCCTCTCCTCAAGACCTAGAGTCAGGAGGTCACGGTTGGGGAACCTGGGGTTGACGACCGAGATGAGCCAAGGGCGCCCTTGCTTGCTCCCACCTACGTACAGGTCGCCACCGGCGTCGATGCCGAAACTTACCCAATCGGATAGGATCTCCACGGCCCTATCTACCGCCCATCCCTTGCCTATGCCTCCAAGGTCTATAGCGCTGCCTGGTGGGAGCGTTATTGTATTGGTGTCTGGGTCCATACTGATGTCTCGCCAGCAGCCTGCCTTAGAGACGGTTGACAATGTGGCCTCTTGGTCCTGTGATCCTGTTAGGAGCTCGAAACTGCGGTCGTAGCCCGCGGCCATCAGCGATGGTAGCACTGTGGGATCGAATATACCGTCCGTTACCCTGGCTGCTGCCACTGCTGCTTGGACCACATCGAATAACATCTTGGATGCTCGGAACGGTCTGCCAGCAGCTGCGTTGAGTGCCCAGAGCTCCGAATCGGGCAGGAAGCGGCTCAACCTTCTCTCGACTGCACCGAACAGTGCTACGACTTGTTGTATATACTGTTGAGCCTCTTCAACGTCGCCAGCTAAGATCCTCAACTGCACTTCCGTGTTCATGGCCCTGAAGGTTCTAGTTACCTCCTGCATCTCTACCTCCTGTGCTCATATTGCTATCTATCCATCCTCAAGACCTCTTACGAGCTCCTGGTCCTGAAGTCAGGGATTGCCTGTAGGCTCGTGGAGCTGATACCCTGCCCAGAACTAGGTATGTTTACCACCGTGGGTGTGTTCTGGCTCCCTGAGGTGTTTGCGTGGAGTTTGTCGTCGATGGAGGCCTTCGTTGTTGCCGTTAGAAAAGCTCCCATCATGGTGAACGTTCCCAGCAGCACGCTTACCCTACCTACGAGCTTGTTGCGCCGTCGTGTGTTCGACATCTATCGCCTCCTTGAGAGCTTGGTATGGATCGGTCATCGATCTGTTATTAGGATAGGCCCCATGCTTCTGAGCATCGTCAGGGCTACATAAGAATGCGGTAAGAGTTGGAGTATCTAGGTCCAGAGAAGGGGAGCACGTCTATAGGGGAAACAGAAGGTGGCCTCATATAGCCTGTGTGGGTATAGGCTCTTGGGGCTTATGTCTCGAACAGCGATGCTGGAGGCAGTGAGCAGGTGATTGCCTCGATCACCAGAGGGTTGATCAGCACCCCTGCTTGCTCCAAGGCTAACAGGAGTGCTCCCACTGCCGGCTCGAACCTGCTGAAGACTGGTCGCACGTCAGGGTCGCTCTCCAGTACTCTGTCGATGATGGCCTGGGCCACCAGCTTGGATGGATGTCTGATCACGCCACCAGCAAGTACTAGGTAAAAAGGTTCTTGGTCGATCTCGACCTTGCGGGCGGCGGCCAATGCGTAGTCTCCGATCGATCTCCCATGCTCGAGAACGATCCTGAGGGCCGTGGGATCTCCCTCGACCGCGGTATCGAGCAGGACCCTGGCGAAGGACCCCAGGTTGTACCTGCGACGGCTGCCCCTGGCGGTGAGGGCATGCAGGAAGGCCTCCACGGACTCCTCTCCGAAGTGCGCCAGCAGCTTCTCCCTTAGGACGGTGGGAGGGTCTATCCCCAGCTCGGCGCGCATCACCGCGCGCAGGGCTTTGTGCCCTAGCTCCTGTGCGCCCTGGGGCTCCTGCCAGAAGCTGGTGTGCCAGATCCTGCCCCCCGCGCTGCGGGCGCCTATGGCCATGCCGGTTCCGCAGACCACCGAGACGCCGGTGCCATCTGGGGATCCTGCCCTGAGCGCGCCTATGGCATCGTTGTAGACGCTGACCATCTGTCCGTATCCACGAGAGCGCACGTGTGCCTCGAGCAGCTCGAAGTCCTCGGGCCAGTCGGCTCCGGCCAGGGAGAAGACGCCAGCTACCAGGGAGCCCGCCGCCACACCAGCGCTCTCAAGCGCCCTCTCAACGGCTAAATCCAGCTCCGCAAGCGCAGCTTGCTCCGAAGGCGCACCGTAGATATCGCTGCAGCCCGAGCGCCCGCTGCCGAGGATGTGGCCCTCCAGGTCGGCCACGAGCGCCACAGTCTTGGAGTTGCCCCCGTCCACCCCGAGCACGTAGCCCATAAACCTATCTCCCCCAAGCATCCCGATCTGCCAGCACTGTTACCTGTGGGAGTGCCTGCAAGAACGATGCTGGCACCTCGGGTGTCATCTGCCCGCTGAGGGCTCTATGGAGTATCTCCCTCTTGTGTCGTCCACAGACCAACAGGAGTATCTTGCGCGCTGCAAGGAGCTGGGTCATCCCTGCCGTCAGCGCCCCGCGTGGTACTCGGTCTACGCCCCCCCAGTAGGTGGCGTTGCTCAGGAGGCTGGCCTCCGTCAGCTCGACGGCCCGCGTGGGCGATGTACTGTCCGAGGGGGGCTCGTTGAACCCCAGGTGGCCGTTGGGCCCTAGGCCCAATATCACCAGGTCGTAGCTTCCCCATGCCTCGACGGTCCTGTCGTACTCCTGGCACTCGCGTTCGATATCGCACGCATCCCCGTGGAAGCGGTTTACCCTGGAGGGAGGTATGCCCAGTGGATCCAGGAAGGACCTCCGCAGCCAGCCGTAGAGGGATCTGGGATCGTCATCCGACACGCCCAAGTACTCGTCCAGCTGGCAGACCCGCAGGCTGGAGGTGTCGAGCTGCCCTTCTTGCCTCAGCTCCGCCAGTCGGCGGTAGGTCTCCATTGGGGTGTTGCCCATGGCTGGCACCACGACCGCATTTGGTTTGGAGCGTATCTCTGAGGCCACCAACTCCGTGGCCAGTTCGTGCATTTCCTCAGCGTCTCTTGCGATCACCAACCTCATGCCCTTACCTCAGCAGACGCTCAGGTAGGTATTCCCTTAGCGCCGCGGCCATCTCGTCGTAGATGCGCTCAGCCTTCTCCAGAGAGAAGCAGAGTGGGTTGCTCGCCAGCGCCCTGATGGCATCCTTTCGGGTCCCGCTCCACGCCGCCTCCGCGGCCAGCGCCTGGTACTCCCCCAGCATCTTGACGAGGCCGGACACGTGCTTGGGCATAGCCCCCTGTGGTATGGGTTGTATGCCTTGAGCATTTACCCTGCCCGGCACCTCCACCACCAGGTCGTCGGGGAAATCAGCGATGGCGCCGTTGTTGGGCACGTTCACCGGCCACACCTCATCCTTTCGGTTGAATATGGCATCCATGACGTCTATGGCCAGCTCCAGCTCGTGGATGCCTCCGCGCGACCTAGAAGGATCGAGCTGAGGATCCTCGGCCTCTGCCTGCTCCCGGTAGTGCTGCCAGTAGTCCGGCACCCAGCTCATGATGTCCTGCGCTCTCGTCGTGGGTTTGTTGCGGAGCTCCTCGAGCACCTCGTCCTTGAAGTAGTAGTACTGGAAGTAATAGGCAGGTATGGACTCCATGAGCGCGGTCAGCTTGAGCATCCGCAGGCCGTGGACGTCGGCGGATGGGTCATCCCTCATGCGCTCGTAGGCCTCCTTGAGTAGGGGGATCATATCTTGGCCGTCGTAGAGGTGCTTGATGCTCCAGCAGCCGTGGTTGAGGCCGATCATGACTGCATCCACCTTGTCTGGATCGAGCCCCGCGATCTCCGCTATGTGCCGCGGGAATATTATAGGGCCCTCGCACAGGGACACCGTGCGGATCTCGCTGTGGTGGGTGACCGCCTCGGACACTATGTTTATGGGGTTGGTGTAGTTGATCAACCAGGCGTTGGGGCACAGCTCCTCCATGTCCCGGACTATCCCCTGCATGACGTGGATGGTCCTTAGCGCCATGAAGAAGCCTCCAGGGCCCTGCGTCTCCTGACCTATCACCCCGTGCTTGAGCGGCACGCTCTCGTCGATGTATCGGGCCTCGAAGCCCCCAGGCCTGAAGCTGGTGAGCACGGCATCGCAGTCGACTAAGGCCTCCCTTCTGTCGGTTGTGGTGCTTACCTTGATGTCGAGGCCACGGTTGCGCGCCATCTTCTCTGCTATCTTGCGCACGATCTCCAGGTGCTCCTCGTTGAGGTCGACCAGCACGACCTCTGAGCCGTCGAAGTTCTCGCCTTGGTGGATGAAAGAGGCCATCGTGCCTGGAGCACGCGTGCTACCCCCACCTATGTAGGCCAGCTTGATCCTTGCCATATATCCTCCTCGATCTGATGATAGTATTTTGCCAGAAAAGGTCAGACCGTTGTGCGAGCACGAGAGAGTGCTTTGGACATGGCCCGAATGTAGGCGGCGTTTGCGCCACAGCAACCGCCTATGTATTGTATGCCATGTGCCAGTGCGTGATTAGCGAAGTCGGCGAACTCTCGCCTGGATACCTGGATGGTCTCCAGATCGTCGGGGAACTGGGGCATGCGCGTGAAACAAGGGGTAGCGTCCGAGGTCCTGAAAGCCGCCGGCTGGGCGGCTATAGGCACGTCTACGGCCTCCCTCATCTGCAGCACTATGGGCAGCATCCTGCTTGGCTCCTGCTCGCAGTTGGCCCCGACTATATCAGCTCCAGCATCCACCATCGCGCGGGCGCATTCCTCGGGTGTGTAACCGTCCGAGCTCTCAGTGGTCTTGGGCCTGAAGCTCATAGTGGCCATAACCGGGAGTCCGCAGTCGCGAGCGCACTCCAGCGCTATGAGCATCTCCTGCAGGTGGAAGAAGGTCTCCAGGATAAGGAAATCCACGCCCGCGCTTGTAAGGATGCGTATCTGCTCGGCTATGAGGTCCCGGGCGTGCTCAGCGGCCGCCGGTCCCTCGCGCTCAAAGAGCTGCGTGCGGGCCACCGAAGCGGCCACCAAAGCACGCTCTCCAGCCACCTCCCGGGCGATGCGCACCGCCGCTATGTTTATCGCCTCCGTCTGCGGACCATAGCCCGCTCGCGAGAGCTTCTCCCTGGTGGCAAAGAACGTCAGCGCTTGCAGTACCTGCGACCCAGCCATTAGGAACTCCATATGCAGCTCCCTCAGTGCGTCCGGGTGTTCTATAGCCACCTCCGGGGTGTACTGCCCACTGCCCTTGCCCGTACCCACCTTCTCTCGGTCCGAGCCGCTCTGGACGTATCCTCTCCTCTCCAGCTCGATGAGGTAGCCTCCATCGCCTAGGATGTAGCCCTGATGCCTTATGATCTCCAGTGGATTCCTCGTCATCGTCCTCTCCTGTTAAGGTAGGTTGAAAGTGCTCTCCAGGTTCTGTGTCCTGCCTGTGTGCGCTGCGACGTAGCCCTTCTCGATGATCTCCACCACGTGTGCGGCGTGTTCCCCGGAGGGAAGGGGCTCCTTGTCCTCAATGATGCAGTCTACGAGATGCATGATATCAGCGTAGACATGGGGCTCAGGTATGGCGGCGTGACGTGCATCCACGTAGGGCAGCCAGGTGTTAGGTCTGTACTCCCCGTCCCTCTCGCCCCCGATCTCAGCAAGTCCGTGGCTGGAGGTTATGTACAGCCTGCTGGGGTGGCCCGACAAGGGCTCTATCTCCAAGGTCTCTATAGCCCCCTCGGAGCCGTATATGCCCATCGATCCCCATGTGACCAGCCTGCCGGTCATGCAGCTGTGGCCCCCAGCCACAGCGAACGTGGAGTCGCCGAAATCCAGCATCAGCAGGCTGTTGTCGTCCACCTCCAGCTGTATGGTCTTGTCCCTCCATTGACGTGTCGGAACTGCTATCCCGCTCATCGCCGCCACGCGCAGCGCGGGTCCCAGTATGCCCGTCAAGCTGTGGAGGACGTAGACCGTGACGTCCACCAGGGGACCTCCACCGGCTTTGTAGTACCAAGTGGGATCCACTGAGTGGAGCACGTCCTCGCCTCGCCGCTGGGGCTCGTAGTCGTGCCCCCAACCACCGGTGCTCCCCCATGCCCAGTAGACCTTGCCCAGTGCGCCGTTCGTCACGAGTTCCCTCATCTTGCGTATGGAGGGCGATAGCATCTGCCCGGGCGCGGCCGCGAGCTTTAGGCCCAACCTGCGAGCGGTGCGCACCATCTCGGAGGCCTCTCTGTACGTCGTCGCCATCGTCTTCTGGACGTAGACGTGCTTGCCGGCCTGGAGCGCGCGCATCGCCAGCTCGTAGTGGAACGGGATGGGTGTGGCCACGATCACCAGGTCGATGTCTCGCAAGGCGATCAGCTCACCGGGATCGCTGAAGTACAGCGGCACGTCGAAGGCCTCTGCCGTCCCACGCGCTCGTTCCTCCACCACGTCACATACCGCCAGCAGCTCTAGCCTCTCCCTGGCATCCGGCTGCGTGATCTGGGGTAGTATGCCCATCAGCGATAGGGCGCCACACCCGATGAGTCCTGCTTTGATTTTCTGTGGCATGTTAGAAACCTCCATGAAAATTAGGCCTTGATACCAGTCATGGTGATGCCTTCCAGGAAGTAGCGCTGGGTGAACGCAAACAGCACGATCAAGGGCAGCGTGACCAAGGTCGAAGCTGCCATGAGCAGATCCCAATCCGTGGTACGCTGGGCCTTGAACGCGAACAGACCCAGGCTTAGCGGGTACTTGTTGGGGTCCGACAGGTATATGAGTGGCCCGAAGAAGTCATGCCAGGTGTACAGGCAGGTGAACACGGCGGTGACCATCAGCGCCGGCTTGACCATGGGCAGCATGATCTGCCAGAAGATCCTGAACTCTCCAGCGCCGTCCACCTTGGCAGCTTCGGAAAGCTCCCAAGGTATGCCCAGGAAGAACTGCCTGAGCATGAAAATAAAGAACGCATCACCCAAGAAGCGGGGCACGATCAGGGGGGCGTAGGTGCCTATCATGCCTAGCGCTTTGAACAGGACGTAAGTAGGGATGAATGTAACGATCGCGGGGATCATGAGCGTGGAGACGGTGATGGTGAACAGCAACCCCCTTCCTGGAAAACGCAGGCGCGCAAACCCGTACCCCACGGCCGCGCTAGAGACGACTGTCCCCAGTGTGACGAGGCCGGAGTAGTAGATGCTGTTCCAGAGCATGCGGAAGTAGGGGAAACCAGGGTAAGTCATGGCTCTGGTGAAGTTGTCCCAGCGGACGGGATCCGGCCACCACTTTATGGGTTGTGCGAAGATTTGAGCGTTGTCCTTGAGGGCCGATATGATCATCCAATAGAAGGGCAGCATGAAGATGGCTGAGACCATTATTAGCGACAGGTGCCTCAGGAGCGCCTTCATCTGCCTCCTGCCGATCAGCCCTCTTCTGGTGGCGACGGTGGTGCTTGTTGCCTCTCGACGTGCTAGTTGCATCTATCTCTCCCCTCCCTCGTAGTACACCCACACCCTGGCTGAGCGGAAGATCACCAAGGTCACGAACAGCACTGCCAGGAACAGGATCACGGCGAGAGCCGAGGCGTAGCCCATGGAGAAGTAGCGGAAAGCGTTGCGGTAGATCAGTACCATGAACATCAGCGTGGAGTCCAGCGGCTCACCCGTAGTGCCACCGATCACGAACGCCGGCGTGAACACCTGGAAGGAGTAGATCACTCCCATTACCAGGTTGAACAGGATGACCGGGGAGAGCAACGGCACGGTGACGTGCCGGAACTTCTGCCATGCTCCTGCGCCATCGATCTCCGCGGCCTCCAACAGCACCCTGGGTACCTCCTTTAATCCCGCGAGAAAGATGAGGGCGCTCGTCCCCACACCCCAGAGGCTCAGGATGATCAGCGCTGGCTTGGACCAGCGGGGGTCGGTCAGCCACCCCACCTCCGGCAGCCCCACCATCCTTAGGAGGCTGTTGAGCAGTCCTCCCTCGGGGCTAAACATAAGGATGAACACGATCGTGCCCGCAACGGGTGGCACGAGGGCTGGAAGGTAGAACAGCGTGCGGTACATGCCTATAAACCGGGTGTTGGCGTTCAGGAGCAGCGCCAGCAGGAGTGCTATTACCAGGCTGAGCGGCACAGATACGAGTGCGTAGTAGAGGCTGTTCTTGACCGAGATCCAGAAGTAGGGATCGTTCGAGAACATAGTTCTATAGTTCTCGAGCCCCACCCACTTTGGTGGTTCTATGATGTTGTATCTGGTAAAGGAGAAGTAGAAGGCAGCTATTATTGGATAGCTGGTGAAGACCAGCAGGCTCGCTATCCAGGGCAGCACGAAGAGCAGACCGGCGTAAGCCTCTCGCCTTCGTAGGGGACTATAGGAGCGATGACGTAATTTAATGACCATATCTCTCCCCCTCGCCAGATCTAGCCCTTGAGGGTCTTCTCCAGCTCGGCCTGGCAAGCCTTCTGGGCCTCGGCAAGGGCATCCTTGGGCTTGGCGGCTTTGCGCATGATGCGCTCTATGGCCCTCTGAAGCTGATCTATGGCAAAGCTCTGTATTGGTGAGTCCCACATCGGAGTGGCGATCTCCTGCTGCTTCCGGAAGAAGTCCATTACCTGCTTGGCGAATGCATCCCCTCGCTTCTCCACCACGACCTTCGGCACCAAGTTCTTGGGGACCTTCTTGTTGGTGGGCATGTCCGGCACTGCAGCGAACCAGTCTTGCACGCCCTCCACGCTCATGAAGTCCAGGTACTTGAATGCCTCCTCTGGGTTGTTGGAGCCTTTCGGTATCGCCAGCCAGTTGGGCCAGTAGCCGGAGACCTGCTTGCTGCCGCTAGGGCCAACGGGGATGTAGGCTACGTTCCACCTCTTGAGCTTGGCCTGCCCGAACGCATAGAAGTCGCCCATCATCCAACTGCCTTCGAGCATCATGGCCAACCTGCCGGTCTGGAAAGCTGGGGGCTGGCCCTTGCTGCCGGGATAACCTCCCCAAGCGCCCGAGTTCTGGACTTTCTGGATATCTCCTTTGTACTCCTCGTCAAGCCATGAGAGAAAGTACTCCATCATTTGGATGTTGTTCTCGGAGTCTATGGTGTATTTTTGGTTCTTTGCGTCGTAGATCTGGGAACCGTTGAGCGCTGACCATATGGGGAGAACGTAGGGATCAGGTATGGGGACGAAGCCAGCGGTCTCCAGCTTATCGCCTTGCCATCGGGTGAACTCCTTGGATAGCTGTCTCATATCGTCCCAGGTCTTAGGGAACTTGGACGGGTCGGATGGCACCCCCTTCTGTTCAAATAGCTCTTGGTTGTACCACATGCCGTAGGTGCCCGCCGTGACCGGTAGGCCATACGTCTTGCCCCCGAACTGGCAGCTGGCAAGGATCGCCGCGGGCCAGTTATCCGCCTGGCAGTTCTGCGAGGTGGCCATCATCGCGTCCAGCTCCAGCAGCGACCCTCGAACTCCGAGCGCCACTGGAGTGTCCCATATCACCGTGGCGCTAGGTGGGTTGCCAGCTGCTATGCGCGCAAGCAACACCTCCACGAAGCTCTGATCACCCGTGTATCGAGTGACCTCGACGTCCACGTTCGTATGCTCGCTCTCGTACTTCTTCGCTATCTCTTGGTGGGCTTTAAAGTAGGTGTCTGAGCCTCCCGGTAGCCAGAAAGAGAGCTTTACCTTCTGCTCTGAGGTACTGCCCGTCGCCGGGGTCGAAGTGGGGGCCCTGGACCCGCATGCTGAGATCAGCAGCGCTGTGCTGCCGACCCCGATCAGGGATATGAACCTACGTCGGCTCATCGTGAGAGAGTACTTTTCCTGCCACATGTTATGTGCTCCTTCCTCCTATCGAGAACTGCTAAGAGTCTTCCGTTTGCCTCACGCCCTTACAATATCTGTTGCGTACGTCCACTTGCTGCGGATCTCTCTGCTCCTTTGATCACCTCCAGTACGTGAATAGCTTGTTGTAAGCTAAGGGTGGGCGGAGTATTGCTGGTGATGCAGTCCACCAGGTGCTCTACTCCTAACAGGTGATCTGGCCCTTGCGCTCTGCCTCCATGATCCACCTTGAGGCTCTCCCACCCTCCACCCCTGCGCAGGAGAGCGACGGGTGCTGATACATCCAGGAGGCTTAGCCCTATCGTTCCGTCCAGCCCATAGATCTCCATCTCCGGAGAGTGAGTATCCACTACGCAGTTGTTGGCGCTCACCACTGCTGTTACCCCCACCGCCATCTCCAGCACCAACTCCCAGCAGTCGTCCACCGCTATGGGCACCAGCTTGCCCGCGAACGGGCCATCATCAACCACGAAAGCTTCGCGCGATCTATGGCTCATGGCTGCGACCATCCTCACTGGGCCAAAGAGTCCCGTGAGCACGTGCAGTGGGTACACGCCCATATCCATGAGTGGACCTCCACCCGGTGCGAAGAATGGGGTGGGATCAGAGGTATAGCCCCTCCAGGGAGGCACGCCTCCGTACCCATGGGCGTGTACCAGGTGAACTTCTCCCACTGCTCCCCGCTCTAGCAGCCTCTGGACGTATTTAACCTGCGGGAAGAGCATTACCGATGGAGCACACACCACAACGAGCCCTCTCTTGGAAGCCTCCTCCCGGATTCTCATCGCATCCTCCAGATCCGTGGCCACCGGTTTCTCTGAGTAGACGTGCTTGCCAGCTAGGAGACACTCGAGTGTGATCTCTGCATGCATCTGGATGGGGGTCAGGTTGAGCACTGCGTCGGCATCCGATTCCTCGAGCATCTGTTTGTAGTCTGTGTACCAACGGGGGATGCCGTATATGGCCGCGACATGCCTTGCTCTCTCGGAGGATCTGCCGCACACGGCCACCAGCTCCACTCTACCAGCCAACCTGTGCATCTCCGGTAGGTAATCTCGCTGTGCCACGTCCCCGCATCCCAATAGTGCTAACTTGACCCTACCCACCATCTATCCTCCTCATGGCCCACGCCGTGCGAACGTCCTGCTCGCCAGCCCAAAAGAGCGGCCCCTATCAAGCCCGCGTGTTCTCCCAGCTCGGAGCGCAAGATCTCCAGGTTACGTGTCTGCTCGCTCCAAATATGCTCTCGCGTGGACCTCACCATGTGTGCCCAGTAAGTACCTCCGGCCGTGCCCAGCCCACCGCCTATCACCACGATCTCGGGGTCCAGGATGTTGACCGCGAAACCTATTGCCCCACCCACCAGCTCAGCTGCGCTGACGACGACTGCTCTAGCAGTCGCATTGCCCGCCTCCGCCAGCGCCAACACATTCTCAGAGGTGGCTGCCGAGTCACCTGTCAGGTCAGCGTACCTGCGCGCCATCGCGGGCCCTGAGGAGAACTCCTCCACCACCGTGACCGCCAACCCACCACAGCGCTCGCACCAGCACGTGAGCTTGCCGCTAGCCAGCACCAGGGCGTTGCCCCTGGCTCCCCGGTAGGGGAGTCCACCCTGCACGAGTGTGCAGCTGATGCCGGTGCCTATCGTCACGTACAGGAAGCTGAAGCACTCTTTGCCAGCTCCGTATGTGGACTCGGCGAGCGCTGCCGCACGCACGTCGGATTCCACGCCCGCAGGTGCGATACGGCCGAAGGACTCGGCGACGGGCACGCCTCGCCAGTCGATCGTCTGGTTGCTGGTTATAGAGCCCTCGAGGCTCACAAGCTCCGGGACTCCCACTCCGATCCCCGCAAGGCATGTCCCCGCCGCCAAGGCCTCCTCGGCCAACCTCCCCGCCAAATCCAAGCATTTCCGGAGCACTGCCTCCCCGCCCCTCTCGGGCTCCGTAGGCACCCTGTACATGGATAGGACCCTGCCGCTGGTGATCTCCACTAGTCCCGCGGCTATCTTCGTGCCTCCCACGTCTATCCCTATGGCTACCTCTCCCCCACTCATGGCCTCTCCTCGTCCGGCAGATACGAAGGTGCGACTCCGAAGATGAACCTGGCTTGGGTGCCCGACAAGTTGTAGTACTGATGCGGGCAACCCTGTGGTACGTAGAAGGCATCTCCAGGACTCAGCTCCGCCCAGACCTGATCGCCTTTATGGAAGGACCTGACGCTCATCTGCCCCGATAGCAGGTAGATGATCTCATCACCGCCGTGTGAGTGCATCTCCGAGCGCTTGCCCGGCAGCAGATACCCCGTGCCAACCGTAAGGTGCTCGGTGGAGACTGCTATACCCAGCAGCAGCTGCCCGTGCTTGCCTTCCAGCCTCCACAGCAGATCGGGCTCCCTTATGATCCGTATGCTGCTGCGGCTCCTGGCCACGTCCTGGGCCATAGGCCAGCACCCTATAAGGTCGTCCTGGGAGTAGCTCGGGCTCTGCAGGAGGTCCTTCGTGCGGGCGTAGGCGCTGGACGTGCCCTGCGCTGGTGGAGGGGCGAAGATCTCCAGCACCGATAGCTCCGTCTCACCGTAGCTGAAGCCATGGTGCCACGTATCCTTGCGAAAGAAGGCGTACTCGCCTGGGTGCAGCAGGTGTACCTCTCCCCTCTCGGGATTGGACAGCACCAGCGTGCCGGAGAGCACGTAGTACACCTCGTCTGCTGCGAATATCGTCCTGTAGTCCGCCGAGTGCCTGAATGCCCCACCCGGAGGCAGAGTGAAGACCAGCTGATGTATTAGATCGCTGGAGACGTAGATGCGGTCTGCTACCTCTCCAGAGACCTCGTCGCCCCACAGATGGCGAACCGCGGCGTTGGACGGGATGTAGGTAGGGGCATCGTATCTTGGGCGCGGTGATTGCACGTAGCTCATTCTTCCCTCGTAGGATCGTGTCTTAGGTGAGCGGCTACCGTCTCGTGTTCGAGATCGAACCTCGGTGGCTCGAAGCTGCTCTCTATCTCCTTGGCGGTGCCATCTCGACCGGACTCCATAGCCCTGACCATAATCTCCAGCACGTGGTAAGCGTGTTGCGGTCTGATGATGGGGGCTCTGTGTTCCAAGATGCACTCCACCAGGTGTCTGAGGCCGTCTGTCCAGTGCCAGAGAGAGCGCTGCTCGTACACCCTCCAGCAACCGTCGGCGTTGCGCCAAAGCTCATAGCCCTGTGGGTTCCAGTCCTCGCCGATCATCTGGATGGTGCCCTCGGTACCGTAGAGCTCTATCCCCGGCACCTTATATCTTTGGATGGTGAAGCCCGTGGTGACCACCGCGAAGGTGGCATCTCCGAAGTCGATCAGGATCTGGAAGTTGTCATCGGTCTGCACGTCGATCAGCTTACCATCCACTTCTCTGCTAGGGATGGCTATCCCGCTCATCGCCATCACCCTCTTGGCAGGCCCCAGCAGGCCGGTTAAGGAGGTGACGTTGTACACTCCCAGATCGAACAACGGGCCACCCCCAGGGAGGTAGTACCACCTGCCCCAGAACGGACCTGCCCAGCCGTAGAAGGCGCGTGCTAGGTGCACCTTTCACACGTCGCCTCCGTGCACCCGGCGCCACATCTCCTGGAAGGTCTCGCTGAGGATCACGTGCGGCGCGCACACGAGAAGTCCTTTGCTGGATTCAGAGATCCGCACGATCTCTGCAGCTTCCTCTAGGTTCATTGACATGGGTTTCTCGACCAGCACGTGCTTGCCGGCCTCCAGCGCAGCGCGGGCCACCTTGCCGTGCGCCTGCATGGCCGTGAGCACCAGCACCAGATCCACCTCCTCAGAGGCTAGCACCTCCTCGAAATCGGTCGTCGTGCGTTTGATGCCGAACTTCTCCTGGGCTGCGGCGGCCTTCGAGGCGTCGAGGTCGCAAGCGTACACGAGCTCCAATGGGTACCTCTGCAGCTGCAGCCGCTGCACCAACGGTAGGTAGGCCCCCATGGCTACACTGCCGCATCCTATCACACCTATCCTTATGGTTCTTTCCACCCCGCAACCTCCTTAGATGTTTGTATACTTATTCGACCAGTAGACTGACCACAGCAGTGGTCGTTTCCGAAGTGGGACGTGCGCGCTCGCTCTGCACCTCGAACTTCACCCTGTCTCCCCTGTAGATGGCCTTGGAGTACTCCACGGCTCTACCGTCCTCGGAGTAGGTTACACCCTCCATCACGATGACCCCTATAGGACGTGTGAGGCCGAACTGCTGGAGCTCGTACTCGTTGGCCACCGAGGCCTCTACCGTCTGATGGGCACCGGCTATGGTGAGGCCATAGCGCGACTCCATCAGCCCGTAGATCGAGCTGTTGCTCAGGTCGTACTCCTCCAGCCCTGGGCACAAGGCTTGGGGCACGTACGTGGTCTCGAGCAGGATGGGGTCGTCGTTGGCGTGCCGCAATCTTGTGACCTTGATCACGAGATCTCCTTCTGCCAAACCAAGCACCGAGGCTACGTATGGGGGAGCCTCTATGATCCTCTGCTCCAACACTCGAGAGTGCGCTCTGCCTCCTTGCCTGAGGACCTCTTCGGTGAACCCCAGCAGGTGCAGCACTGGATGGGTGCGCTTGGGCTCGGCCACGAACGTCCCCACCCCCGGACGTACGGTGACTATGCCCTCGCGCACTAGGTAGCTAAGTGCCTGCCTGGCTGTCATGCGGCTGATACCTGCCTGCTCGCTCAGCTCGCGCTCTCCAGGTAACTTGTCGCCGGGTTGAAGATCTCCTGCGAGTATGCTCTCGCGTATCAGCTCGGCCAGCTGATAGTAGAGAGGCACTGGGCTCTCCTTATCTAAGGCGTTGAGTTTGAGCGTCCTGTGCTCGCTCATCTGCATGCTCCAAATGTTGGTATATAGATATAGAGGTCTATACCGGATTCTAATACAGCTCAACGCCTAAATCAATACCCTTTTGAGGTGGGGATAAATTAGCTGCTAAACTAATATTAGCGTATAGTTGTAAAACCTAACAAAACAAGGAGGTTTATATGTCTGTTCAGGTTCAGAGGTCCGTTATCCCCGAGAGCCACAAGGACCTGCTGGAGAGCAAGGCTCTGGCACACGTAGCGACGATCGGTCCTAAGGGAGAGCCTCAGGTGAACCCCGTCTGGTTCGGCTGGGACGGCGAGCACATCCTCTTCAGCCAGACGAAGGCCCGCCAGAAGTACCGCAACCTGCTGCGTGATCCCCGCATCGCCCTGTCGATAGTGGATCCCGAGAACCCCTACAGATACCTGGAGATCCGCGGCAGGGTGGTCCGCATCGACGAAGATCCCGATCGCAGCTTCATCAACTCCATGGCCAAGAAGTACCTGGGCGTCGACGAGTACCCCTGGCACCAGCCGGGCGACGAGCGCGTGGTTATAGTCGTGCGGCCTGAGCACACCACCCACATGGGCTAACCTCGGGGGCGCAAGCCCCCGTTCCCATCTATTTCTCTTTAGGAAGGTTATATCTAGCACCTGGGGTGAGCTTGCCCAGGATGACCTGATGTCTTGCGCCGGTGGCGGATGGGAGGTTGTTGGGACGTAGGTGCAGGGCCTCGTAGCCCAGCACGGCAAACGCTACCGCCTCCTTGGCGTCGCTGGGGATGCCTGTGGCCTCCTGGGTCATCACCCTCTGGTCGGGCAATGCTCGCGCTATTCCCTCCATGATCGCTAGGTTGTGAGCTCCCCCACCACCCACAATCACCTCGTCGATCCGGTATCTTGGCAGCACGAACCTCCTGATCGCCTCGGTGAAGCTGCGGACCGTGAGCTCGGTGGCCGTGGCCACGAGGTCCTCTGGTGAGATGCCTAGGCGCTGGCCCTCCTCCCACCACTCTCGCACGCACCGCTCGCCAAAGAGCTCTCGTCCCGTGGATTTGGGTGGAGGCTGATCAAAATAAGGGTGCTTCAGCCACTTGGATAGCATCTCTGGCCTCACGCTCCCCTGGCGGGCTATCTCCCCATCCTGATCGTAATTTAGCCTTCCGTCCGTTATCCGGCGCACTAGGCCATCGATGAGCATGTTGCCAGGGCCAGTATCAAAGGCTATTACCTGCTCAGGAGGACAACCTGCTGGTAGGACTGTGATGTTGGCGATGCCTCCGAAATTAGCGGCGATCCTCCCCTTGCTGGGGTGGGAGAGCAGCAGGTAGTCCACGAACGGCACAAGGGGTGCTCCCTGCCCACCTGCCGCCATATCTCGCGGACGGAAGTCGGAGACCACGGGGATGCCCGTCCGTTCGGCGATCACCGCCGGCTCGCCTATCTGGAGGGTGGATGTGACCTGGTAGGGGCCGATCGGAGTAGGCTCTGGATGATGATACACCGTCTGGCCGTGGGAGCTGATGAACGCCACCTGAGATGTTTCTATACCTGCCTGCCCGAAGACGGTGAGCACCGCGTCGGCGAAGGCGTGTCCAAGTGCAAAGTGCATGTCGGAGAGCTCTGCGACTGTCGCCGCGGGGTCGAACAGACGAAATATCCTCTGGCGGATCTCCTCGTCGTAGGGAACGGCCTCGAAGTATATGAGCCGTACTTGGAGGTCCGGAGGTGCCCCTGAAATGCCCACGATGGCGACGTCTATAGCGTCCACCGACGTCCCAGACATAAGGCCAACGCAGATGAGCTCTTCTTTGTCGCTCCTGGTAGTGACAAGCATCAAACCCTATGATATCTCAGGAACCCATCGCCACACCAGGCGCACCCTTCCCGTCCCGAGAGACCGAGTTGCGGTCCTCCAGCCGAAGGGACCTTAGGTAGTTGCGGGTGTCCACCCTTAGGAAGTAGGCGTCCTGCTCCTTTTGGAGGGGACAAGATCGTATCTTTTCCCGCATTCTTCGCCTCGCTGTTCCTTGTGGTTTCCTCATGCCGTGCCTCCTATTCCTATTAAAGAAGCGAGGCTGGGCCGCGGCCC
>NZ_JANZYQ010000036.1:0-29743 GCF_059335935.1 Thermobaculum sp. T2p | reverse complement strand
GTCACCCAAATCCTAGAGTAATTACCATAATAGGATGACGAAACTAGTCTGGAGCAGGTATAATAGCCTGCTCTAGACTTTGGTAAGACTGGTGTTCCATTGGACTTGAAAACTTTTAGTATCAGGAGAAGAGCGTGTCCAAGCAGAAGATACGCATCCGTCTAAAGGCATATGACCATAAACTTCTGGATCAGTCGGCTCAACAGATAGTTGAGACGGCTCAGAGGACAGGTGCGCAAGTAGCTGGACCTGTGCCTCTACCGACTGAGATAAAGAGGTTTACCGTGATTAGAAGTCCTTTCATAGATAAGGACTCTCAGGAGCAGTTTGAGATTCGCACTCATAAGAGATTAATCGATGTGCTAGAGCCTAGAAGGCAAACTATATCTGAATTAATGAGCTTGAATCTACCCGCAGGGGTAGATATAGAGATCAAACTGTAAGGCGAGAGCTATGGTTGAAGGTTTGATAGGTAAAAAGATCGGGATGACCCATATTTTTGATGAAAATGGTCGTTTTGTGCCCGTCACTGTGATACAGGCAGGGCCCAACTTCGTCACTTTCATAAAAACTAAGGAGCGGGATGGCTACGAAGCTGTACAGCTAGGTTTCGAAGAGGTCAAGAGGCTCAAGAAGCCAGAAAGAGGACACCTAAAGAATTTGCCGCCGCTTAGGCATCTCAGAGAGTTCAAAACAGATAACATCTCTGAGATTCAGGTTGGCCAGAAAGTGGATGCTTCTATATTCCAGGCTGGAGAAAAAGTCGATGTGACGGGCACCTCGAAGGGTAAAGGTTTCACAGGCGTAGTCAAGCGCCATGGCTTTAGGGGAGGCCCAAAGACCCACGGTCAATCAGATAGGCACCGAGCACCTGGGTCTATAGGCGCGACCACAACCCCTGGTAAGGTCCTTAAAGGGCAGAGGATGGCTGGTCGAGCTGGAGGTGAGCGTGTTACTGTGAAGAGGCTCACTGTAGTGGCTGTAGATACGGATCGCAACTTGCTATTGGTCAAGGGTGCCGTACCCGGAGCCAATGGTGGTCTTCTGCAGATTCGCAAAGCGAAATAAATCTATTAGGTTACGGAGAGGGAAGTGCAACTACCAGTTTATAACCTAAATGGTGAAGTGGTATCTCAGCTAGAGGTGAGCGATCTTGTATTTGGCATTGAGCCGAATCTTGCTGTTATGCATCAGGCACTGGTGCGTCAACTTGCTAACGCTCGCACTGGCACTCATGATACTCGTACTCGTGCCGAAGTAAGTGGTGGAGGTCGCAAGCCCTGGCGTCAGAAGGGCACAGGTAGAGCCCGCCAGGGTAGTATAAGGGCTCCTCAGTGGAGGGGAGGTGGTGTGGTCTTCGGGCCTCACCCTCGTAGCTATGAGCAGAGAATGCCTCGTAAGATGCGTAGATTAGCACTTCGCAGTGCTCTATCTCAGAAAGCGGCCGAGGAGAGATTGTTGGTAATTACTGGCCTTTCTGAGATAGAACCACGTACGAAGGCAATGATAGCTGCTCTGGATAGTCTAGGCCTTGCTGGTCAAAAGGTACTCATCGCGACTAATGGTCGTAATGAGCCTGTACAGAAGGCGGGGTCTAACCTCCCTAATGTAAAGGTCATACATGCTTCTAATCTAAATATCGCCGACCTCTTGAAATACGATTATTTATTCTTGGAAGACGGAGCAGTAAATTCCCTACAGGAAACTCTGCTGCGTAGCGTGGGTAAGCGTAGAGCAGCTCGGTTTACGGAGGCGACTAGCTAATGAATGCCTACGATGTTATCAAGCGACCAGTAATTACAGAGAAGAACACCTTCTTGATGGATCAGGGGCAGTACACTTTTGAAGTTGACCCCAGGGCTACAAAACATGATGTAAAGGCAGCTGTGGAGGAGATATTCAAGGTCAACGTGCTGGAGGTCAACACCATCAACGTGCCCTCTAAGATCAAACTCAAGAGAAGAAGAGGTGGTAGGCCAATCGTAGGGCGGACATCATCTTGGAAAAAGGCTATCGTCAAGCTTGCTCCTGGTCAGAGAATCGAGATTTTTGAAGGGGTCTAGAATACGAGGTAAGGTGAGTCAAGATGCCTATAAAGAAGTATAAGCCGACATCGCCAGGAAGAAGGGGCATGACGGTCTCCACTTTTGAGGAGATCACTAAGACTGAGCCTGAAAAAAGCTTGCTCAAGCCCCTTATAAAAGAAGCTGGCCGCAACTCTCAAGGGAAGATTACGGTTCGCCACAGGGGTGGCGGTCATAAGCGGAAGTATAGAGTAATCGACTTCAAGAGAGATAAGTTCGATGTGCCCGGAGTGGTTGTTGCCATAGAATACGACCCAAATAGGTCTGCTCGTATAGCGCTTATTCAATATGCTGATGGCGAGAAGCGCTACATAATAGCACCAAATGGGCTCCGGGTAGGCGATAGAGTCATGAGTGGGCCTAATGCTGAGATAAGAGTGGGTAATGCTTTACCATTGAGCAAGATCCCTATAGGAACTCAGATTCATAATGTTGAGCTTACACCTGGAAAGGGTGGTCAGCTTGCCAGAAGCGCTGGGCAGTCCGCTCAGTTAGTTGCAAGAGAAGGGGATTATGCTACCCTTCGCCTGCCTTCTGGTGAGTTTAGGATGGTTAGGGTTGAATGCATGGCCACTATCGGACAAGTAGGTAATCTGGAACATGAGCTTATAAATATTGGTAAGGCAGGTAGATCTAGGTGGCTTGGCAGGAGACCTGTGGTTCGCGGTTCTGTAATGAACCCGAGAGACCATCCGCATGGCGGTGGTGAGGGTAAAGCACCGATCGGAGGTCAACCCAAGACTAAGTGGGGTAAGCCTGCCATGGGTGTCAAGACTAGAAAATCCAAACCAAGCGACAAATACATAGTACGTCGCAGGAAGTAAGGGGGAGTTTTGCCTATGTCTAGGAGCACAAAGAAGGGACCATTTGTAGATCCCAAGCTGTTGAAGAAGATACAAGAGATGAATGCTCGCGGAGAGCGCCGTATTATCAGGACTTGGTCGAGAGCTAGCACCATCTTTCCTGATATGGTTGGTCATACTATAGCTGTCCATGACGGACGTAGGCATGTCCCCATTTATATAACTGAAAACATGGTGGGTCATAAGCTTGGAGAGTTTGCACCAACCCGTACCTTCAGGGGGCATGGTGGTGCGACGGAAAGATCTACTAGGTTGAAGTAGGGTTTGCGAGATGAAAGTAAGAGCTACAACCAGATATGTAAGAACTTCGCCTAGAAAGGCGCGCTTGGTAGCAGATGTGATAAGAGGTAAGTCGGTAGGAGAAGCCCTTGCCATTCTTCGCTATACTAATAAGGCTGTGGCAAGGGATTTCGATAAGCTCCTACGCTCTGCTATAGCTAACGCAGAGAACAACTATGAGCTGGACGCAGATACACTCTATGTTGCAGAGGTTTACGCTGACGATGGTCCGAGGTTTAAGAGATGGCGTCCAGCAAGCAGAGGTAGAGCACACCCATATGTAAAGCGCACATCACACCTTACAGTAGTACTTGACCAGAGATAAGGCAGAGATCAGGTAGGAGGAACAGTTTTGGGTAGAAAAGTAAACCCTATAGGATTCAGGCTCGGAGGCATAAAGACTTGGGAGAGCAGGTGGTTTGCTGAGCGTAACTACACTCAGCAACTACACGAGGACATAAAGATTAGATCAACCGTCTTCAACAGACTGTCGAACGCTGGTATATCTCATGTTGTCATAAGTAGATCGGGCGACGATCTCAATGTTACAGTCTACACCGCTAAGCCTGGGGTAGTTATAGGTAAGGGCGGTGCTACAGTGGATGCTCTGCGTACCGAGTTGGAAAATATGACCGGGAAGAAAGTAACGCTCAATATTGAAGAGGTGAGGCAGCCTGAGTTGGATGCTCAGTTGGTTGCTGACAGCATCGCAGAGCAGATAAGTAAGAGAGTGTCCTATAAGAGGGCTATGAAGCAGGCTGTACAGAGGGCTATGCGTGCTGGAGCTAAGGGTATAAAGATCAGAGTCTCTGGTCTAGTAGGTGGGCCCTCTAGCATGTCGAGATCGATCGTTGAGATAGACGGTCGTGTGCCACTGCAAACCATCCGAGCCGATATCGACTATGCCCAAGTACATGCTTATACACCTGGAGGTCGTATAGGCGTCAAGGTCTGGATTTATAAGGGTGATGTGCTACCTGAAGCAGAGACTTCGGGCCAAGCTGCTACCGCAGAGCTAGTTGGCTCTAGGTAGTGGTTATCAAGCTTTGGAGGAGCTAAGTAATTATGTTGATGCCTAAGAGAGTTAAATATCGTAAACCTCATAGGGGTGAGACTAACGAACAGACTGCTTCCAGAGGTACGACGGTTGCTTTTGGAGAGTTTGGTTTGCAAGCACTTGAAGCTGCCTGGATAGATAATAGGCAGATAGAGGCTGCCCGGCGCGCCATAACTCACCATGTCAAGCGTGGTGGTAAGGTCTGGATAAGAATATTCCCTGATAAAGCCATTACTGCTAAGCCTGCAGAGACAAGAATGGGCAGCGGCAAGGGTTCACCCGATCGATGGGTGGCGGTTGTCCGACCAGGAAGAGTACTCTTTGAGATAGCAGGTGTGCGTAAAGAAGTGGCTGAAGAGGCTCTAAGGCTCGCAGGGCACAAGCTTCCCGTGAAGACCAGAATCGTCGAGCGGGAAGGCGGAGTAGTAGAAACAAGTGAATAGAGGAGTTGAGCTGGTAAAATGAGGGCTTCAGAACTTAGGCAGATGGATGATGCCGCGCTCAAGCAGCAATTGCAAGATGCCAAGCAGGAGCTGTTTAATCTCAGATTTCAGCTGGCTACAGGCAAATCCGTCAATACCGCCAGAATAAAACTTCTAAAGAAAGACATAGCTAGGATACTAACTATACTACGTGAGCGTAGTGGACGGTAGGAGTTCATATGGGAGAGCAAGGTAGAAGGCAAATAAAAGTTGGACAGGTAGTTAGCGACAAGATGGACAAAACTGTAGTTGTCGCAGTTACCTACCTCAAGAAGCACCCACTTTATCACAAGACTGTGCGTAGGGTGCGTCGATTCAAAGCGCATGATGAGAACAACGAGGCCAAGGTGGGTGACATTGTGAGGATCATTGAATCTCGCCCTCTAAGCAAGGAGAAGAGATGGCGGGTATTAAACATTCTGGAGAGAGGCAAGTAAGATGATCCAGCCGCAGACAAGATTGCGTGTTGCAGACAACACGGGTGCCCGCGAGATCATGTGCATCCGAGTCCTTGGAGGCTCAAATCGCAAGACCGCCTCTGTAGGTGATGTAATTATCGCATCCGTTAAGCAAGCCCAACCCAACGGGGCTGTCAAGAAGGGTGATGTCGTGCGCGCTGTCATAGTGAGGACTGCGCAACCTATAGCTCGAGAAGATGGTTCTTATATCAGGTTTGATGACAACGCAGCGGTGCTTATAAATCAGCAGGGTAACCCAAGAGGAACAAGAATATTTGGTCCTGTAGCTAGAGAACTCCGAGAGAAGAACTTCAGCAGAATCATCAGCCTGGCTCCTGAAGTGCTCTAATTTATTGGCGCCAGCAGTTTGACTTGTATATAATAATATCTTGTGCCCGACAATAATCGACTGAGGTATTGGCAGTGAGAATAAAGAGAGGCGATGAAGTTTTGGTCATCGCCGGCAAGGATAAGGGCAAAAGGGGCGTAGTGAGAAGATCGATCCCTTCCGAGAACCGAGTGGTTGTGGAAGGGGTCAACATTGTTAAGAAGCATCAGCGAGGTCGTCCCGGAGTCCAACAGGCCGGCATAATCGAGATGGAGAGTCCTATACACGTAAGCAACGTAATGGCTGTGTGTCCTCATTGTGGTGCACCAACCAGGGTTGCTATTAAGAGAGATGAGAAGGGTCATAAGACTAGATACTGCCGAAGATGTAACGAAAGTATTGAGAGAAGCTAGGGGGTTATAGGTGGTACCTAGACTCAAGCAATTGTATAAAGAGCAAGTTGTGCCTGCCTTGCAAAGGGAGTTCAATTATTCCAATCCAATGCAGGTACCTAAGATAGAGAAAATAGTCCTCAATATAGGTCTGGGAGAGGCAACCCAGAACCCTAGGGCTCTTGATGCTGCGTCTGCTGACCTTGCAGCTATAACGGGCCAGAAGCCTGTTATTACTAGAGCTAGGAAGAGCATAGCTCAGTTTAAGATCAGGCAGGGGAATCCCATAGGGGTTATGGTTACTCTTAGAGGTGATAGGGCTTGGGAGTTCCTAGACCGTCTTATCAACATTGCTTTGCCTCAAATAAGAGATTTCAGGGGAGTTTCTGCCAGATCTTTCGACGGTAGAGGTAACTATACACTAGGGCTCCGAGAACAAGTGGTTTTTCCTGAGATAGATTACGACAAGATAGACAAGATAAGAGGTCTTGAGGTCAGTATAGTTACAACCGCTAAAACTGATGAGGAAGCCAGGAGGCTTCTTGAGCTTCTTGGTATGCCTTTCCGAAGGCAACAAGCTGCATAGTCTATTGAATAGGGAGGCTTAATTGGCAAGGAAAGCTCTTATAGTAAAGGCTTCACGCCCACCAAAATACAAGACCAGAGCTTATAACAGATGTAAGCTCTGTGGTAGGCCTAGGGCCTATATTAGAAAGTTTGGTATGTGCAGAATATGTTTCAGGGAACTGGCGTCTAAGGGGCAAATTCCTGGAGTGATCAAGGCTAGTTGGTAGGAGAAGTGATGGGAACAACAACTGATCCAATTGCTGATATGCTGACAAGATTGCGTAATGCATCTCAGGCGCGCCATAAGGTAGTGGCGCTACCTTCCTCTAAGATGAAGGAAGCTATTGCTAGGATCCTAAAAGAGGAAGGCTATATCGAGGACTACCAGGTTGTTCCTGGTAAGGGTAATCAGCCTGAAATAAGGATCACTCTTCGATACGATCAGGATAGACAGCCAGTCATAAGAGGTATAAAGAGGATTAGTAAGCCAGGTTTGCGCATCTATACCAAGCGTAGTCAGATCCCAAGACCTCTTAGTGGTCTGGGCACAGCTATCCTATCAACCCCAAAGGGGGTTATGTCTGGGCGCCAGGCCTACAGGCAAGGTGTAGGTGGCGAGATAATCTGCTACGTCTGGTAAATCGCAAGGAGTTGGAGATATGTCTCGAATAGGTAATGCTCCCATACAGATACCCTCTGGCGTGGATGTTACTCTACAGGATAGAGAGGTTATAGTAAAGGGACCTAAGGGTGAGCTAAGGCAGAAGATAGTCGGGGAGATCGAAGTTATCCGTGAGGACTCCACCTTGCGGGTCGTTCGTAAATCTGATGAGAAATATCATAGGTCCCTCCATGGTCTCACTAGGACTCTTATAAATAACATGATAATTGGCGTTACTCAAGGCTTTCGTAAGGACCTTGAGATAAGTGGTGTCGGTTATAGAGCTGCCAAGGATGGAGACTCATTGGTGCTATCTGTTGGATACTCTCATCCTGTAAGACTGCAGCCTCCTGCAGGCATAACTTATGTAGTTGAGAGCCCCACGCGCATAAGCGTGCAGGGCATTGATAAGCAGCTTGTAGGGGCGGAGGCAGCACGTATACGATCTGTGCGAGAACCGGAACCCTATAAGGGTAAAGGAATCAAGTACGTCGACGAAGTCATCAGGAGAAAGGCTGGTAAGGCCGGCAAGGCTGGTGGCGGTCGACGATAAGGGTGAAAGGGATAAATGAGAGCAGTTAAGTACGTTGGTAAAAAGCTTTCTCCTCGTCAAAAGCGTCATATAAGGGTCAGAGGGAAAGTAAATGGTACGCCCGAACGACCCAGGTTGAACGTGTTTAGAAGTGCAAAGCATATATATGCTCAAATTATCGATGACACGATAGGCCATACCCTGGTGGCAGCATCTACTTTGGAGCCTGAGATTAGGAGCAAGATGGCTCAGCTAACCAAAGTAGAGGAAGCCAGAGAGGTGGGGAAGCTCGTAGCAGAGCGGGCAAAGGCTAAGGGTATAAGCAAGGTAGTATTTGATCGTGGCGGCTGGCTGTACCACGGCAGGGTAAAGGCCTTGGCGGAAGCCGCAAGAGAAGCAGGACTTGATTTCTAGGAGGTCAAATTGCCCCGTAAACGCATAGATCCAAATCGACTTGAAAATCTGACTGAAAGAGTGGTGCAGATAAACCGTGTGGCGAAAGTCCATGCCGGTGGAAGACACTTCAGCTTCAGCTCTGTGGTCGTTGTTGGTGATGGACAGGGCCATGTAGGAGTAGGTTTGGGGCACGCGAGTGAGGTGCCCGAGTCTATTCGTAAGGGCGCAGAGGATGCTAAGAAGAATATGATAGAGGTGCCTATACACAATGGCACTATCCCTCATGAGATAACGGTCAAGTACGGCGCATCTAAGGTGCTACTCAAACCGGCAGCTCCTGGTACGGGTGTGGTTGCAGGTGCCAGTGTGCGTGCCGTTATGGAGGCTGCTGGTATCCGAGATGTCCTAACTAAGTCCCTGGGTAGTAATAATCCCGTTAACCTTACTCGTGCCGCTCTCAAAGGATTGTCTCTAATGAGATCACGTGAGCAGATCATGTCTCAGAGAAGAAGAGTTTCTGCATCAAACCAAAAGAGCGGTAATAATGGCTCTGGTGCAGTTAATAATGGCCAATCAACGGAGGCTCAGAATGGCCAATAAGTTGAGAATAACCCTGAAAAGGTCTCTAATAGATAGAACTCCAAAGCAGAGAGCTACCGTTAAGTCTCTTGGTTTAAGGCGTATAGGCTCTGTAGTAGAGAAGCCTGATACCCCTGTATTTAGGGGCATGATCAGGAAAGTTCAGCACATGGTTTCTGTTGAGGAAATCAAAGAATAAATTTGGGAGTGTAAGAGGGAAAGTGAAGCAGAACGAATTGCGTCCACCTGTCGGTGCTCACAAAGATAGGAAGCGTGTCGGAAGAGGTACGGGATCTGGTCATGGCAAGACTGCTGGGAGAGGTACCAAGGGGCAGAAAGCTCGTACCGGTAATGATCTGAGAATAGGATTCGAAGGCGGGCAAAATCCTCTAATACAGAGGATGCCTTTCAAGCGTGGTTTTACAAACCCCAACAGGAAGGAATATAAGGTCTTCAATCTCTCTGACCTGCAGCGTTTTCCCTCAATAAGTGAGTTCACACCAGAGGTCTTTGTAGATCTAGGACTCGTACCAAGAAAGAAATTGGAGAGAGGTGACCTACTTGTAAAGGTTTTGGGCGAGGGAGAGATTGATAGAGCCATAACCGTCAAAGTGCATAAGGTCTCTGCCAGCGCCAAAGAGAAAATCGAGGCTGCTGGAGGTCGTGTAGAGGAACTAGTATAGAGATGTTGCAAGCACTTGTTAACGCCTGGAGGCTACCGGATCTTAGACGTCGCATACTATTCACCCTGGGTATATTAGTTATATTCAGAGCATTGGCTCAGATAACGATCCCAGGAGTGGATCTTGAGAGGTTGAGGAATCTTTTTGAGCAAAATCAGACGCTCAATCTCCTCAACATATTCTCAGGAGGTACCATACGTCACTTCTCCATAGTGGCTATGGGCGTCTATCCATACATAACTGCAAGTATAATAATGCAACTTTTGATACCCGTTATCCCCAGCCTTATGGAATTGTCCAAAGAAGGGGGAGAACAGGGACGCATCAAGATCAACCAGTATACCCATTATCTAACTGTACCACTTGCTGCGCTCCAGGCCTATGGGCAAGCATCTCTGTTACATTCGCAAGGTGTCATACCGGAATTTGGGTTGTTTGGTCCAAGCTGGCTTACAACCCTATCACTGATCGCTTCCATGACTGCTGGTACAATGCTGCTAGTCTGGATGGGAGAGCTTATAACTGAGCAGGGTATTGGGAACGGCGTATCAATCATCATATTTGGTGGTATAGTCGCGAATCTGCCAGGCATCGCCGGTCAGGTTCTTAGTGGTGGGACTGCATTCATTAGCTTTTTCCAGATCTTAGCAATAGTAGTAGTAACCGTTATCACTATTGCTGGAATAGTTCTGATAACTCTAGGGGAGAGAAGAATACCTATACAGTACACACGCCGTGTGCGCGGCGCCAGGATAGTACGTGGCGGGGGTAGCACACACCTCCCACTAAGAGTTAACTATGCTGGTATGATCCCGTTGATATTCGCTATCTCAATCATGATCTTTCCTAGCACCGTAGCTAGCTTTTTCCTTGGTGCTCGTAGCCAGATAATTAGGGATATCGCACAGTGGGTTCAGGCTACCTTCAATCCAGAATCTTTACTGTACCAGGTTGGCTATTTCTTCCTGGTAGTGGTCTTTACTTACTTCTACACAATGGTCATATTCCAGCAGCAGAACATTCCAGAGAACCTACAGAGGCAAGGTGGGTTCATTCCTGGTATACGTCCAGGCAGACCGACTGCAGTGTATCTACAGAAGGTGCTGAATAGGATAACCCTTATAGGGGCTCTCTTCCTTGGGTTTGTGGCGATATTGCCATGGCTAGTTGGAATCGTCACGGGATTGAATAATGTGCTAATAAGCAGCACTGCGCTCCTGATAGTAGTAGGAGTGGCTATAGACACGATGAGGCAGCTAGAAGCCCAGCTGCTGATGAGGCGATATGAGGGCTTCATAAAGTAAGAAATTACTGTTTTGGGGTTGGATAGTGAACGTTATCCTATTGGGACCTCAAGGATCTGGAAAGGGTACCCAGGCAGCCGAACTTGAAACAAGGTTAGGCTTAACACACATAGCTAGCGGTGACCTGCTGAGGGAGGCTAGAGAGTTAGATACCCCGCTGGGAAGACTGGTAAAAAAGTACTATGATGCTGGTGAACTCGTTCCAGATGATGTGGTTATAGAGCTCATAGTGCAAGAGATAAACAAGCAACTAAATGGGAGAGGGGTTGTCCTAGATGGGTTCCCTAGGAATGTAACTCAAGCCCAGGCCTTGGACGAAGCCTTGGCCACTAATGGGAGGAAGATAGACAAAGTTGTAGAATTAGTTGCGCCTCTTGAGGTAGTCAAGAAGAGACTTGCAGGGAGGCTGATATGTAGGACTTGTGGTGCGGTCTACAACCTTGAAACTAAGCCCCCCAAGGTTCCGGGTAAGTGCGATCTAGATGGAGGTGAGTTGTATCAACGTCCTGATGATACTCCGGAGGCTATAGAAAAAAGGCTACAGGTCTGGGCTAAGGAAAACGAAGGTTTGGTCAAATACTATCAGTTACGAGGAATACTTTATAAGGTTGATGCTAACAGACCGGTTGAGCAGGTAACCCAAGATATAATGGCGATCTTAAAGCGTGACTTGTAGACATAAACTTACTTCTGGAAGGCGTTTTGGCTATAATACTTAAGTCCAAAAAAGAGATAGATAGGATGAGAAGGGCAGGTCTGGTGTTGAGGGATCTGTTTGACCTTCTCATGCCTAAGATTAAGCCTGGCGTCACTACTGGAGAATTAGACGCATTTATAGAATCTTACATACGGAAGCAAAATTGCAAGCCTTCTTTCAAGAACCTTTATGGGTTTCCAGCTTCTGCATGTATAAGTATAAACGAAGAAGTTGTGCATGGCATACCTGGGAGCAGGCAGCTACGTGAAGGCGACCTTGTAAAAATTGATGTTGGGGCTTTGTATGAAGGTTTTCATGCAGATGCATCTAGGACTTTCTGGGTAGGTCATGCATCTGCAGCTGCTAAGAGGTTAGTGAGTGTAACGGCTAAGGCTCTAGATGCTGGCATAAGCAAAGCGGTCCCTGGTAACAGGGTAGGAGATATATCTTCTGCAATCCAAACAGTAGTGGAGTCTGAGGGTTTCTCCGTAGTTAGGGATTATGTGGGGCATGGAGTGGGCAGAAGCCTGCACGAGGATCCTCAGGTTCCAAACTTTGGTTTTCCTGGACAGGGACCTATTCTTCGTGTGGGTATGACTCTGGCAATAGAGCCAATGGTTAATGAAGGCACTCATGAGGTGATTCTTGCAGAAGATAAATGGACTGTTAAAACCAAGGATGGTAAACTTTCAGCGCAGATAGAAGATACCGTTGCTATTACAGAAGATGGGCCTTTTATACTAACTAGGTAGGGTAGGAGAAGGAAAGCAGGTTGTCGAAAAAGAAAGACGTCATAGAGGTAGAGGGTAGGGTGGTAGAAGCCTTGCCCAATGCCATGTTCAAAGTACAACTAGATAATGGGCATGAGATACTGGCACACGTATCAGGCAAGATACGCCTCAATTTCATACGTATCCTGCCTGGAGACCGTGTGCTTGTTGAGCTGTCCCCTTATGACCTTACCAGGGGCAGAATTACATATAGGTATAGATAACGTTGTAGGAGAGGTCTAGTCATGAAAGTTAGAGCTTCCGTAAAGGTACGTTGTGAAAAATGTAAGATCATAAGAAGGAAAGGCGTTGTGCGTGTGATCTGTACTAATCCAAGGCACAAGCAAAGACAGGGTTAGAAGGAGATATAAATGGCGAGAATTGCTGGTGTCGATCTACCAAGAGACAAGAGAGTGGAGGTAGCTCTCACATATATCTATGGAATTGGCCCTACATCTAGTAAGAAGATCCTTGAAAAGACTGGCGTTAATCCAGATACCAGGGTTAAGGATCTAACCGAAGATGAGGTTGCTCGTATTAGGGACGTAATAGAGCATGAATATGTGGTGGAGGGTGATCTCCGCCGAGAGGTAGCTCAGAATATAAGAAGGCTTATAGAGATAGGCTGCTATCGCGGTATAAGGCATAGAAGAAATCTGCCTGTTCATGGGCAGAGAACACGTACTAACGCAAGGCAGAGAAGGGGGCCTCGTAAGACCGTTGGTGCACGTAAGAGCAAGAGGTAGTTTTCTGATATAGCTTGAATTAAAAAAATTCTAGAATAATAGGAGTAAGGATGTCTCAGGAGGCAAGAAGAAGAGCACAGGCAAGAGCAAGGCGAAGGGAACGCAGACAAGTTCCTCGCGGAAGAGCTCACATAGTATCCAGCTTTAACAACACCATTATTACTATAACCGATCCCAGTGGAAACGTATTGTGTTGGTCGAGCGCTGGAGCATCTGGTTTTAAGGGCTCCAGAAAAAGCACACCATATGCAGCGCAAGTAGCCGCGGAAAATGCCGCCAGGAAGGCCATGGAGTATGGAATGCGACAAGTTGATGTGTTTGTTAAGGGTCCTGGGGCTGGTCGCGAAGCTGCAATTCGCTCTTTACAGGCGGCTGGGCTTAACGTGATGTCTATTTCTGACGTTACGCCCATACCTCATAACGGTTGCCGTCCGCCTAAGAGCCGAAGAGTCTAATTATTTCTCGTTCTAACTTAAAGGGAACTGGACGGCGGAATGCCCCAGTTCCTCAATTATTTGATATTTTGAGAGTCCAAGCCCAGAGGAGGCTAGATTCAGTGATTGAATTGACAACACCCAAAGTAGAATGCATAGGTATAGCTGATAACTACGGACGCTTCAGTATATCACCTCTAGCGCCTGGTTATGGTCTTACTATAGGCAATGCACTTAGGAGGGTATTGCTTAGCAGCTTGGAGGGTGCTGCTATCACCTCTGTACAGATAGAGGGTGCCAGGCATGAGTTCATGGCTCTGCCTGGTGTGAAGGAAGATGTAACCGACATCATATTGAATATAAAGCGTATTAGGGTCAGAAGCTATTCAGATAGACCAGTTACTTTGAGATTAGAGGCTACAGGACCTAAGGTTGTAACGGCTGCTGATATAAGGCCACATGCAGACGTTGATATAGTTTCCCTTGACCAGCCTATAGCCACCTTAGATTCTGAGGATGCCACCTTGAGCATGCAACTTACCGTGCAAAAAGGTAGAGGGTATGTGCCTGCTGAATCGCAGGACTTCTTTGAGATCGGACGCATTCCAGTTGATGCTATATACAGTCCCGTGACTAAGGTCAATTACGTCGTTGAGCGCACAAGAGTTGGACAGCGCACTGATTACGACAACCTAATAATTGAGATTTGGACGGATGGTACCATTGCCCCTGGTGAGGCTCTTAGTCAGGCGGCATCGATATTGGTGGGTCAGTTCCAGATTATAGCTGCCTATGCTAACGCTGAGACTAGCTTTGGTATCGAGCTACCTACAGAGACTATGTCTGTGCCTGAGGTAGATAACAGGAGTATCGATGAACTAGGCCTCAGTGCCAGAACCTTGAACTCCTTGAAGCGCGCCCACATTACGACTGTAGGGCAAGTACTTAGTAAGACCAAGGATGACTTGCTAAGCATAAGAAACTTTGGAGATAAATCGCTTCATGAGCTTGAAGCCAAGCTCAAAGAGTTTGGATATTTGCCATCTGATCTCCCAGAGGGCGCAATAGAGAATGCTCCGGATGATCAACCTATAGGTGTGCTAGCTCGCTCTTCCAGTGACGCTGTGTCAGTTTCAACTTCTAATATGGAGGGAGAAAGTTAACCATGAGACATAGAGTAGCAGGGTCTCAAAGATTTGGTCGTAGACCCGATGAACGTGCTGCAATGCTAAAAAACCTCACTGTATCCCTTATCAAGCATGATAAGGTCCGTACCACACTCGCTAAAGCTCAGGCTGTCAGACGTATAGTCGAGCCTTTGATCACGCTTAGCTTGGAAGATACGCCTCATAATCGGCGTCTTGCCGAGTCAAGACTTGGCGACAGGATGGCTGTTGCTAAGCTGTTTGATGACATAGGTCCTAGAATGAGTGGAAGGAATGGGGGATACACACGCATCTACAAGCTTGGCAATCGCCAAGGAGATGGTGCTCCCATGGCTGTTATCGAAATAATAGAATGAAGTATTTTGGATAAAAAGGATCTCTTTGAGCACCTGGAAATTAGTAATAAGCTATAAGGGAGAATATTTCTCAGGCTCGCAAATACAGCCTGGTAAACGTACTGTTCAAGAAGAACTGGAAAATGCTTGGGAAAGGGTAACAGGTTCCAAGTGTAGGGCTGTACTCGCGGGCCGTACTGATGCAGGTGTAAGTGCTCTGGGTCAGGTAGCTACTATAAAGGCGGACTGGTATGGTACTCCAGACGAACTGTTAGAAAAACTAAGAGAACATTTGACTCAAGATATAGAGATCCAAAAGGTTGAGAGGGTCTCGGATGATTTCGATGCTCGGAAATCGGCAGTCTGGAGAAGGTACAGATACGTTTTTTCAAAAGATGAGATAACCCGTTTTGGTTTTGTATCTATTGAAGGTATGAGGCAGGCAGCTAGAGGCCTAGTGGGAGAGAAAGATTTTGCTGCTTTTGCCTCTCAGAGTGAATTGGGGCCGCGTGGGACTGTAAGGCGAATACTTGATATAAATGTGACCTGGGATAAGGCGGCTAATAACCTATGCATTGAAATTGTTGCTGATGCTTTCCTTCGTCAGATGGTCAGAAGGATTGTGAGCGCACTAATATGGGTCGGAACTGGTAAAATAGAGGTCGTTGAGTTATTAAGGGCCGTTGAGATCAAGGCTAGACATCTACTTCCGGGCCCAGCCCCGGCAAAGAACTTAACACTAGTTGAAGTAGGTTACGGAGAATGCTGAGCATGAAGACTTATACACCTAAAGCTAATGATTACACTAGGGATTGGTGGCTAATAGATGCTACTGGTCAGAACCTGGGTAGATTAGCGTCTGAGATAGCCCGCTTGTTAATGGGCAAACATAAGACTGTGTACACGCCTTTTCTCGATACCGGCGACTTTGTAGTTGTAGTCAACGCTGATAAGATATCTGTTACCGGTAAGAAGCTACAACAAAAGGTCTACTATAGACATAGTGGCTATCCAGGAGGAATAAAAGCGACTACCTTGGAGGCCATGCTTGCTAAACATCCTACTAGGGCGCTTGAACTTGCTGTCAAAGGAATGTTACCCAAGAATAGAAGGGGTAGGGACCTATTCAGAAAGCTCAAAGTATATGCTGGCCCCGAGCATCCTCACGCTGCTCAACAGCCAAAAGAATACAAAATCACTAATCTGAAGTAGATTGGACGGAGGGCAGATTGACTAACACAGCAGTAAGATATTACTACGGAACAGGTAGAAGAAAGACCTCTGTTGCCCGTGTGCGTCTTTATCCGGGTAACGGCCAGATAATAGTCAACGATAAATCTGCTGAGGAATACTTTGGCGGAAGAGATGCTTATCGAGTTGCTCTAGAGCAACCCTTCCGTGTTACCGGTACTCAGGGCAGGTTCAATGTAGTGGCTAAAGTTGAGGGCGGTGGAGTTACTGGACAAGCTGAGGCTGTACGCCACGGTATAGCTAGAGCTTTATTGGCGTTCGATGAGAACCTGCGTCAGTCCCTCAAACAGGCAGGATTATTAACAAGGGATCCGAGAGTCAAAGAGCGCAAGAAGGTTGGACTTAAGAGAGCTCGTAAGGCTCCACAGTATACCAAGCGCTAATCTCTCCTGTAAACTAATTTTGCCTTTCTATCTTGAGTAAAACAGTTCAGGGAGATGATGATAATTAAATATCTCCCATGAACTGTTTTGTTATTTGCTGATTTCGAATAGCAATCTGTAGATCTCATCACAGTCGGAGCCTATACACGGGGGAGGAGTCACACCTATTATCCTGTCTCCCTCCCAAGCTATGGATGCTGCGGCTGGGTTATACAACTGCTTACCGTTTGGAAGAACAAAAGAAGGACTACCCTGTGGGTCCAGTCTTTCTTGTGACTGCTTATAATCCTGCCTCACAGCCTCAAGGGATTCCTCCGAATCCATATATCTCTTGAAACTGTCCACGTTTAACCCAACTCTACTTGCGATGCTTAATAAGACGTCTATTCGGGAAATATCTATCCCCTCTTGAAACATAGCTCTACACACTTGTAGATCGAATTCCAGGAACTTATCGTACGACTGTATAAGAGCAGCTTTAGCTGCCCTGAAAGCAGGGATAGCGGTGTTAGGAAAACTGCTATCCCTATACACTCCAAATATGGCTCTCTGATCGTGAACTGCAGCTATCCACCACTCAGCTTCCAAAGATTCTCTAGAGGTGGGAACACCGTTAACCCATTCTAAGGGCAGAGCTTTTATCTCCAAATTTACATCATGTTTATATATTTTGATAAAAGGATCTATCCTGACTCTTGCTATATATGCCCATGGACATATGTAGTCTGCCCAGAACTCAAGAGTAGCCATTTTCAACCTCCTATGCGGCTTGCTATGCTTCCACTGGTGCTCCAGCAGTAAGCGTCCTACTCAGATAGGCTTCGATAAACGGATCAATTTCTCCATCTAGCACGGATTCTACGTCTGAGACCTCATAACCCGTACGATGGTCTTTTACCATCGTGTATGGGTGGAGGACATAGGATCTTATCTGAGAGCCCCATCCTGTTGCAATGTGTTCTCCCTTGAGCTTGGCCTGCTCCTCAGCTTGCTTTCTTAGCTCGAGTTCCAATAATCTAGCTCTAAGTATCTTTAATGCTGTCTCCTTATTCTGAAACTGAGACCGCTCGTTCTGGCAGGTTACTACTATGCCTGTTGGGAGATGCGTGATCCTCACTGCCGATGAGGTTTTGTTTACATGTTGCCCACCAGCACTGGAAGCCCTATAGGTATCTATCTTGAGATCCTCGTCTTTTATCTGTACATCAGGAGTTTCCTCGACGTCTGGAAGAACTTCTACTAAAGCAAAGCTTGTATGTCTTCTATGGGCCTGATCAAAAGGCGAGAGTCTTACCAGACGGTGCTGTCCAGCTTCTGCCTTGGCATAACCATAAGCATATTTACCTTTGATCTCTATAGTAGCGGATTTGAAGCCTGCTTCTTCTCCTTCAATACTGCTTACAAGCTCCGCTTGCCAGCCTCTTCTTTGTGCCCATCGGAGATACATTCTGACCAGCATAGAGGCCCAATCCTGAGCATCTATACCGCCTTCCCTAGCATGAATAGCTATGATTGCATCCTCCTGGTCATAACTTCCGGAAAGAAGTAGTTCTAATTCAAGATGGTTTAGCTGGTTTTCTAGGGCACGAATCTGTGAAGCAGCTTCATGAAAATCCGAGGCTGAATCTTCTTCATAGGCCAGATCCAGTAAGACCTCAGCATCCTCTAGCTGACGCTCTATCTTACTCCATACTTCAAGCTGGTCCTTAAGATTGTTCAGGTTTTTCATTACTTTTTGAGCCTCAGTAGGATCTGCCCATAGCTCGCTGCTGGCAGCTCGCTGCTCCAATTTTTCTATCTCTGAACGCTTATTCTCCAGGTCAAAGATGCTCCTTGAAGGTGGATATCCTGTGCCTAAGGTTATCTATCTTGTCCTTCAACTCTTCGTACATCTCGTCTATCCTCCATCAAATGATCTTGTTGCAATTGCAATTGTGCAGGCGTAGTCAACTACCTCTTTCTGTCTTGGGCTCAGTGCCTTGTAGATCTCTTGTGCAGCAATATAGTACATGTCTAGTGCTGCCCGACAACTTTCTGTGAGGGCTATACCATCACAGAGTAGAGCCTGCTTCATAGCTTGGGAGAATTTATTCCCCATAATGTTAGAGATCTTATCCCAGACCTCATTCTCACTTCTATATAGAATCTTTTTTTGTACTGCCAGTATGACAGGGATTCTCAGTGCTAGTACTGATCTCTGGACTGCTGCGTTAGCCCAATTAGGTTTATCCATGCTAACAACAAGCTTAACCACTTCTTCAGCGAGTCCAGTGATCTCGTCTGCTACGTATCTGTCTATCCTCTTTGGATCTATCTCTTCCCATGTCCATTCTAGTGCATGTCTCTTGATCTGATCAGCAATTCCGCTGGGATCGTATAAGATGGCTGCATCCCTCCATGCGGGTACAGTATAGACTGCTCTTTCAGGAGCATGGAATGCCAGGTATTCATCTTCCATCTTGTGCCAGGAGATAGAAACTAATCTGTTGTCTATAATTCTGAGGGTGTATCCTGGCCCTTCTCCCAGTGCATAGATGTCGATATCTGATCTGCTATCTGCATCTCCCCTGGCATTACTTCCTACAAGAATCACCGCTGCAGCACCTTGTGCTGCTAATTCTCCGGATAGTCTTATGACTAACTCGTTTACCTGCTCTTCCATATTTCTTAACCTAATTTAGCTTGGAGTTTATTCTGCTTTGGATCAATGACTTCAGATTTTGAACAGTCTTTTGGGTTGACTGTAAAGTTCTTGGGTCTTGTGTTTCGGGCTCTAACATGCTATCTGGGGGGGGATAGCCATAGGTTTCCTTAAATTTTCCTATCCAACTATCAGGCAAAATGTCTGGAGTCTCTTGACCAGAAACGGCCAAAGCTATTGCTGCCCATGCCAGGCATGCATTAGAGGGTTTGTATCCCCCTCCTCCTAGAAGTAACAACCTGCCATTACATATTTCTTCTGATAGCTCAGCTATCGATCTTGCGAAGTTAGTGTAGGTGTTGTTACTCCAACTCAGCATGGCTAGAGGGTCTCCGTAATGAGCATCAGCTCCACATTGCATGACTATCAGTTCGGGTTTGAACTCCCTTATCGAAGGTTCTATGACTTCTCTCCAAGCATACATAGCTGAGTCGTCGCTTGCTCCTGGTGCAAGCGGTATGTTTCGTTTTAGCCCTGATGCACTTCCCTCTCCTATTTCCTGCACAAATCCAGTTCCTGGGAATAGTGTCCTACCATCTTGGTGTAGATCTAAGTCTAGAAGCCAATCTTCAGCATAGAATCCGTAAAATACTCCATCCCCGTGATGGACATCTATATCTATATATGCTGCCTTATTAATGCCATATTTGTGCCTAGCTATCTCTAATGCAATAGCTGCATCATTGAGTATACAGAACCCAGAAGCTCTGTATCTATGTGCGTGATGTAAACCCCCGCCTGGATTGAATGCATAGACGGATTTTGTTAGCACTGCATCCAGAGCTTGTAGCGTGGCCCCGACTATCCACAACGAGGCTTGCAGACATCCTCGGAAACTTGGAGTATCTCCTTGATCTAGATAGATGTCCCCTGTCTTTTCGACTTCCTGCAGGAAATTTATGTACTTTTCTTGGTGAAAGGCAAGTGCCTCTGCTATGGATGCTTGGCGTATAGGTAATAGTTGGTTCTTATGGGAAAATAATCCCAGATCTTTCATGAGATCAACAGACAGTTTTACTCTTTTCTGGTTAAATGGATGGGATGGTCCAAAGTAGTAGGTTAGGATTTCATCTCCATAGAAAACACAGAGGGGTCTATTCATAATTAGGCTAACTCCTAGCTAGATAGAATATTCTTCCGTCAAACTCGTTTTT
Organism: Thermobaculum sp. T2p; assembly: GCF_059335935.1. Lineage (NCBI taxonomy): Bacteria > Bacillati > Chloroflexota > Chloroflexia > Thermobaculales (SeqCode) > Thermobaculaceae (SeqCode) > Thermobaculum (SeqCode) > Thermobaculum sp. T2p. The sequence goes on along the minus strand of NZ_JANZYQ010000036.1, from coordinate 9,441 downwards.
TGTAGACTCTTTCCTTGTATCATACAAATTCTAGAAGGTGAACGGAGTTACTTGTGGTATCTGAAGGTCTGGCAAGAAATTCGCGCAAGCTGATAGTTGTGGGCCTTATGTTGGCTACTTTCCTCTCGGCTATGGACAGCAGTGTAGTAAGCACCGCTATGCCGACTATAACCGGCATTTTAGGTGGTTTTAGCCTCTACAGTTGGGTATTCTCGATATATCTTCTAACGTCCACAGTCACTGTTCCTATATATGGAAAACTTGCCGATCTTTATGGTCGTAAGAGGGTTCTACTGTTTGGTATTCTCGTGTTCTTGTTGGGTTCTGGTCTATGTGGTTTGGCTCAGAGCATGCTCCAGCTGGTCATATTCAGAGGTATTCAAGGTGTTGGGGCTGGTGCAATACTCCCCATTACTATGACTATCTTCGGAGATATATTTAGTATTGAAGAGAGAGCCCGTGTACAAGGTTTGACGGGTAGTGTTTGGGGAATATCTGCCATCGTTGGTCCTGCTTTAGGTGGGTTAATAGTTGACAACACTAGCTGGCGCTGGGTATTTCTAATAAACCTACCGGCAGGTTTGTTATCTCTCCTAGTTCTCATATTTTTCTTTCATGAGAAGACTCAAGTACACCAACATTCTGTGGACTACGTAGGCGCAATTGCTTTGATGGCAGGGTCAGCAGCATTGTTGCTGGCGCTCACGTCAGGAGGCAGGGACTGGGAGTGGGTCAGCTCACAAAGTATATCAGTGTTCTTGTTTGCAGTAATATCTATTATTGCTTTTCTATTGTTTGAGGTCAGGGTTCCAGAACCTATACTGCCACTATCAATATTTGCCGATAGGATGATAGCTGTATCCGGTATAGCTAGTTTGCTAGCAGGCGGGGTTATGATAGGTGCTACAACTTACGTTCCGTTGTTTGCTCAGGGATCACTGGGGACATCCGCTACAGTGGCCGGAGCTGTGCTGGCCACTATGTCTATAGGATGGCCTATAGCCTCATCGCTTTCTGGAAGGTTAATCTTGAGGGTAGGATACCGGATAACAGCCGTCGTTGGAGGAGTTTTCCTAGTCTTAGGTTCTGGGCTGTTATTCTATTTTTCCCATCTGAGTAGCCCCTTGCTGATTGCCCTTGCTTCGTTTGTTATAGGGGCGGGTATGGGCTTCTCTACTACGGCTTTTATAGTAGGTATTCAAAACGCGGTAGACTGGAGTCGTAGGGGAGTTGCTACATCCTCTAACTTGTTTCTTAGGAGCATGGGTGCGTCGATATGGGTAGCTTTATTGGGTGCAATAGCAAATAACGTACTTATATCCGACCTTAACAGCCCAAGAGCCCCTCAGATGATAAACCAGTTGTTACAGTCTGGTTCGTCAGGCGTTGTAGCCCAAGGCATGGAGCCTGTAAGGTTAGCTATCTCCCATGCTTCCCAATCGGTATTCTTTTGGCAGTTAGCCACTGCTTGTATCACCTTCATTGCCATATGTTTTATGCCTCCTGGGGATATCAATGATAAGAATTAGTGAGCATTTTTGTTATAGTAAAGTGCTATGCAGACTTCCCTTGTTCTAACCATAGAAGATATCAAGAAGCTGGCTGCGGAATGTTCTCTTGACGTGGTGGGTGTGACTTCTGCTGATTCCTTTGATGATGTGAGGCAGATATACCTGGAAAGATATGTTAAAGGCTATTTTGGTGAGATGAGGTGGATAACGCCAGAACGCATAAATTTGGGGTGCTCTCCTCAGGATATGCTACCAGGAGCTAGGAGCATACTAGTCTTCGCGTATTCGTACCTAAGAGATTCCAACGCTCCAAAGGAAAATGATGGAGTTATCAGAGGGAGAGTTGCCAGATATGCTTTAGGAGAGGACTACCACTATTTTCTGAAGGAGAAGATAGAGCTTTTTCTTGATAAGCTGAAGGTTGTAATTGGCAAGAATTTTGCCTCCAGAATAAGTGTAGATAGTGGTCCTGTAATAGATAGAGCAGTAGCAGCCAGAGCAGGAGTAGGTTGGTATGGAAAGAACACCAATATTCTGATTCCAGGTTATGGTTCCTGGGTACTTCTAGGTACCGCCCTAGTCGATATAGATCTTCCCCTTTCTCCACATATAAGGAAGTCTTGTGGTAGTTGTACAAGATGTATATCAGCTTGTCCTACAGGTGCTCTGGTAGCCCCTGGTGTTCTTGATAGTAGAAAGTGCATCTCTTATCTAACGATAGAGTTAAAGGGCCCTATACCAAGGGACTTACGGCCCCTTATCGGAGACTGGATATTTGGATGTGATATATGCCAGGAAGTTTGCCCTGTGAATATAAAGGGCAAGAAGGCTAATCATCCTGAGTTCTCGGATCTACCTGGGTGGGGACAGCGCCCTGATCTTATAAGCCTAATGAGAATGACTGAAGATGAATTCAGAAACAAATTTAGGAGAAGTCCTGTGAAAAGGACCAAGCGTAGGGGCTTGTTAAGAAATGTGGCTGTGGCTCTTGGTAACTCCGGCAACAGAAGGGCTGTGCCAGTTCTGGTGGAAGCTTTGTCTGATCACGAACCCTTAGTTAGAGGGCATGCTGCTTGGGCTCTAGGTAGACTTGGGGGCTCTGAGGCTAAATATGCCTTGGAATCCCGTCTCCAAATAGAGGAAGATAGTTATGTAAGAGAGGAGATACAGCTAGCATTAGATGAGATTGAGGTATAACTCTAGAGCTAAGATGCTGTTGCTAGTCTCTGTGATCATAGCTGCTATTACATGCATTTATGGATGGATCAACTATCCTTCGCATGCAGCGCTGTTGAACAAATGGGAAGGTCCTAGTAATTATCAAGTGAGTAGCGGCTATTGTAGTAGATTGAAGGGCATTCTGCCTAGGATGAATCCCGATCCTCCTGAGGTCCTAAAGATAGGAAATCAATTACTCTTAAGAGATTCCGAGGCTAGGCTACCTGTAGATGCTCAATATCAGGGTTACAAGTTTAGGAGATGGCTTCTGTATAGATCTAGAGAGGATAGTGGCATCTATTTAGTCACAGAGGATGGTACACAAGTGACCAAGTACGAGCCTGGTAGCTGTAATTAGCTACCAGGCTCAATTTCTCTATTATTCGTCCTCCAGTTGCACCTGAGCATGCCCATTAGAAGGTGGGCAGAAGTGAGCTACACCAGGTGTAAGCGGGGTTTCACATAGAGGACAACGGGGCCTGCCTGCTTTTACTACGGCGTCGATTTGCTTACTCAGCTCTTTGAGCTGCTCCCTTGTAACTAAGCATCTGAAATCAGGTGCGCCTTCTTGTTCTTCCTCAATATCATGTATTAGCAACGCAAAGCGCCCTTTCCCTTCGTCATAGCCAAGAGCTAGTCTCCCTACCTTGAATTCCACGGTTGGAGGTTGTGGGAAAGGTAGCTGAATATTAGGTTCTTCTTTTTCTGGTTCATTGCTTACTAGGTCTATAAAAGGGTCATCACTAAGCTGTGCAAGCAATTGTTCTATAGCCTGTCCTAGTGCCTGCATCTGCTCTTTTTCTATCCACAGATCAGCCCCCTCGCCACGTTCATTAAGAAATCTTAGGCGAAATGTTCTCTGACCAGGGAGTCCAACAGCGTCTGCGCCTAGTCTATCAATAACTCCGAAGTCGTAAGTCTCACTTGCCATATAGTATTAGCTCGACCTCTACTAATATGTTTTCTTCTTTAGAATCGATTTTATACGCGCTTTTAGATGTTCTGGGGCCTTATCACACCCACAATCCCTTTTAATGAGTTTGATCACGCCGGACTCGAAGCTCACCAACTCGAAGCATTCTCTGCAGTTGATAATATGCTGCCTTATCTCTATAACCTCCTCCGGAAGCAGTTCCCTATCTAAGTAAAGGTACAGCCTTTGATGTACCTCGTGACAATCACTCATTTTGTGCCTCCGGAGGTTCTACGTTGTATCCTCTTTGGCGAGCATACTCCCAGAGCTTCTGCTGTAGCTGTTTTCTACCCCTATGTAACCTGGACATCACTGTACCCACTGGAATCCCTAGAACGTCTGCTATTTCTTTGTACGAGAAGCCCTCCACATCTGCTAGAAGCACAGGTAGCCTGTACTGTTCTGGTAGAGAGTCCAAAGCTTCTCTTACCTCTTCATCAACAAACATATTTAAGACAGTCTGCTCTGGATCCTCTCCAAGAGACTCACCAGCCTCTTTGACCCTTCTGAACAGATAGTAATCTTCCATCTCGCCTAGCTCACCTATCTCGGTGGTTTGAGGCTGGCGAGACTTCTTCCTGTACTCGTTTATAAATGTGTTTGTCAATATTCTGAACAACCAAGCACGCAGGTTTGTTCCTGGCTTGAAACTGTCGCGGAAACGATGAGCCTTAAGATAAGTCTCTTGTACTAGATCCTCTGCGTCCGCTGGATTATTAGTTAATCTGAGGGCAGTGCGGTACAGGGAATCTATATATGATAAGGCCTCTTCAAAGAATAGATCTTCGGTTTGTAATTGTGTACCTGTATACTGTCCCATAAGCAACTCTGCCCGCAACATGATTGCGGGCTACAAATCTATTATAGCTTATAGTTGGTATTAGAAGACAAAAGTTCCTAACAGTTTACTAGTCTACTGGCTATTATATTTATTGGAGAATTATCCCATAAAAGATCTTAGAGATTCAGCATGGGGTCTAAGTTTAGAGAGAGCTTCTTTCTCTATCTGTCTTATCCTTTCCCTAGTAACTCCAAGGACCTTTCCCACCTCTTCGAGTGTGTAACTATGGTTACCTGTTAGTCCATAGCGAAGATCCAGCACCTGTCTCTCCCTATCTGTGAGATCGTCTAATAATGCTAATATCTGCTCTCTTAGAATATCCCTTGACACCTGGTCAGCAGGAGACTCTATGTTAGGATCTTCTATGATCTCTTCAACTGTGCCGTCGCCATCCTCCCCATATGGTTGTTCGAGTGACATTGGATATTGCGATGCCTTGACTACCTCTCTAACCCTCTCAGGTGTAATGTTGAGCTCCGCCGCTATCTCTTCACTGGTGGGTTCTCTACCTAGTTCTTGAGAAAGTCTGTGCGATACCTTGGTGATGTTGTGCATTAGCTCCGTTACGTGGACTGGTAATCTTACTACTCTTGACTGGCTCGCGAGAGCTCTAGTGACGGCTTGACGGATCCACCAAGTTGCGTATGTACTAAACCTATACCCTCTACGATAGTCAAACTTATCCGCAGCGCGCATCAGTCCTAGGTTGCCTTCTTCTATGAGGTCGGAGAGGGGTAGCCCTCTTCCAGCGTATCTTCGAGCTATAGAGACTACAAGCCTGAGGTTACACTCGATCATTCTCCGACGAGCCATCTCTCCTCGTTCTTTGTCTCTCAGTGCGGCTTCTCTCTCCTCAGGGCTAAGATCCTGGTGTAGCTTTCTAGTTGCTTGACGGCCTTTTTCTATAGCTTTTGCTAGTGCTATCTCCTCCATAGGGGTGAGCAAGGGAATAGCGCCTATATCCCTGAGATATACAGAAACTGAATCTTCGGACCCAGAACTCTCCTCAGCAGAGATATAGCTATCATTCTCCTGCACATAGTCTTCAGCAAAGGGTTCGTCGGTGACGTGCATGTTCATGGCTCTTACTCCAGTCTAGACCTATCAAGGCACTCCTAATCCCCTCAACAAAACTCACAATATAATTTGCACAGTCCCTCCGAACCACCTCCCTTACAGTGAAATATAGCTTTCATAGATATAAACACCCAAAGTACAAGTTTTGTGTCATTAATGATTACGTATTGTAGTTCCATAAGGTTTCAACATTGAGAGCGTTAGTAACTCTAACAGCATCTTCTATGCCGAAAATAGCCATTTAGAGGAGGAATTAATTATGGATCTGGGACTTTCAGGGAAAGTAGCTATAGTTGCTGCTGCTAGCAGCGGTTTGGGAAAGGCTGTTGCTGCCAGATTAGTCGAAGAGGGAGCAAAAGTAGCTATATGTTCAAGAGACCATGCAAGGATTGACAAGGCTTCAAATGAGATCTCAAGAGGCGAGGATAGTGTCTTACCTATGGTGACTGATGTAACGAACCTGGATGACATAAAGAAGTTAGTAGATGCCACTATAACCAAGTGGGGACGTATTGATATATTAGTTACCAATGCTGGTGGGCCACCTGCAGGCGATTTTGAAGACTTCAACGATGATGATTGGTACAGGGCTTTTGATCTCAATATGATGAGCTCGGTTCGGCTTATCCGCCAGATATTGCCAATTATGAAGAGCCAACGATATGGACGCATTGCTAACATTGTCAGCACATCGGTTAAGTCCCCAATCAGAGGACTCATACTGTCCAACTCTATACGAGCTTCCGTGGTAGGTATGGCCAAGACGCTATCTCTGGATGTTGGGCGCTACAATATCACAATAAATAACATATGCCCTGGGAGAATTCTTACGGATAGAGTTAGATCTTTGGATGAGATACGCGCTAGAAGGGAGGGACGCTCTGTTGATGATGTGCGAGCTGAACAAGAGAGCTTCATTCCCCTTGGACGATATGGTACTACAGATGAATTTGCAGATGTTGTAGCCTTCTTTGTCAGTGATAGAGCTTCTTATGTCACAGGGGCAACATTACAGGTAGATGGTGGGGCCTTGCAATGTATTTATTGATCAGTAGGTTAAATCGATCATGAGCAAACGACAAGTAAGTTTGGGTTTGATATGCGTGCTTGCTGAAGACTGGTACGAATTAGTTGATTTCTATGTGGATGTAATTGGCCTATCCCCTGTAGATATAGATGAATCGAAAGAGCGTGCTCTGCTAGAAGATACGAGAGGGCTTAGTATCCTGATATTATCGGGTGGTGAAGGCCAAGAATTACCCAAAGGACCAAGACACAACTCATTCTATGTAAGTTTTGTGGTTAATGATCTGCCTACTATTGTTAGCGAGCTCGAGTATAGAGGCGTTGTCTTTTGGCAAATAGATGAGGGTATTTTGGCAGTTATGGACCCAGACGGCAACTTATTGTACTTGTCTGATGAAAATAGGTATGGCCATATACCAGACGGCTGGCTTATTCGAGAGATACTTGACCACGATGCTCATAAAGCATAATCTCTTGCACACAAATTGCTGTCAATGGCTAATCTAGGAGATTATCTGGAGGTTTGAGGGATGCAGATAGGTCATGATACCACTATTACGTACCTGGGACATTCCACTTTTATCGTGGATACGCCGGGAGGCAAGCGCATATTGCTAGAGCCATGGGTGATGAATAACCCCAAGTGCCCTGATAATCTGAAGCAGTTAGGTAATGTGGACCTGGTTCTCATCTCCCATGGGCATTCAGATCATATGGGAGATGCTACACAGGTCCTTCAAGAGACAGGCGCCACTTGCATTGGGATATTTGAGATATGTACTTGGCTAGGGAACAAAGGTATCCAGAATACTTCACCTATGAACAAGGGGGGAACACAGCGAATTGGTGATATCAAAGTCACGATGGTGCACGCTGTGCACTCCTCAAGTGTTGTCGATGATGGTGAGCTTATTCCTGGGGGTGAAGCTGCAGGTTACATTATAGAGTTGGAGAATGGATTCAAGATTTACCACGCTGGTGATACTGCAGTCTTCTCAGATATGCAGCTTGTAGGAGAGTTGTATAAGCCTGATCTATGCATGCTACCTATAGGAGATCACTTTACTATGGGGCCACGTGAAGCAGCTATGGCCACCAAGCTACTAGGGGCAACCCAGGTGGTACCGATGCATTATGGTACCTTCCCTGTGCTCACTGGTACCCCTGAGGAATTCCGAAGCATGGTCGGAGATATAGGGGGTGTCCAGGTGTTGGATATTCGTCCTGGTGAGAGCCTCAAATAAACTGTCTATATTTGGGAGGTTTGATCGCAGCTTTGACTGCGATCAAACCTCGAATTCCCTAGAACTGTAGGCGTAATCAACCTCACCACTAAATTCTCTTTTAGCTAGGCCTATAGCTACGTCTGCTTTTCTTTCAGGTAGATGTGTCAGTACAAGCTTCTTGGTATTACCTGCCTGAGCAATCTTACCAGCTTGTTCAGCAGTTATATGTACATCTGGATTCCCTGGTTGGTCGACGTAGGCGGCCTCACACAACAGTAGGTCTGCTTGCTTTGTAAACTCGTAGATCGAATCTTCCCATCCTGTATCCGCAGAATATACAAAGGTCCTGTCATTTGTTGATATTCTCATCCCATATGTGTCTATGGGGTGTAACATCTTCCTGAATTGGAAATATGCTTTTCCAATGTGTAATCCTGACTGGGGGTCGTATTCGAAAGTCTCAAACGTGCCTGTAAAGAAGTCCGGATTGGGATCTATAGGCTCGACAACTCTTCTTAGAATATCAACACCGTTTGGAGGAAGGTAGAGCTTAGGAGGATTGGAAGGCTTTGCTTCTAAGGATAGATAGTAGCGATATGGTATTAGATCAGCCCAATGGTCGAAGTGTAAGTGGGATATAACTATAGCTGTAATTGACTCAGGATCTACTGTTGCCCTTAGCCTCTCGAATACACCTGTTCCAACATCTATGAGTATAGTTTGTTCCTCGATGTCGAGGATGTATCCACTGCAAGCTCGGTTAGCAGAGGGCCATGCTGGCTCGCTTCCTAGAATTTTCAGTCTAGTCATTATTTCCCCTCTCTGATGCTAAGGCTGTTTTGGTGAAAGTATACGCATAAACAAGTTAATGGGCATATAGCGCACTTTGGTACAGGGGCTTTGCACACTCTTCTCCCGTGCCTAATTAAGTTGATATGGAAAGGATAGGCGCGCTCGGGGGAAACTATTTGGGCGAGGATATCGTGAGCTCTATCTGCATTAGTCTTTGGAGGTATTAGACCTAGCCTAAGCGATACTCTATGAACGTGGGTGTCCACAGGCATGACTGGTAAGCCCAGAGAGAACATAAGCACACATGCGGCTGTTTTAGGTCCTACACCATTGATACTTGTGAGCCACTCCTTTGCAGCATTAATAGGCATATCTTTCAAGAAATATAAATCAAAAGACCCTAGCCGGGACCAAATCTCTTTTAGAACTGATTGTATGCGAGGTGCCTTGATGTTGCTTAAGCCTGCAGACTTTATCAGTTGGGCTACTTCTTCAGTCGGTGCCTCCATGACCCTTTTCCAATCACCGTTAAAGTGATCGTAGAGCCTATCAAACGCTGCTCCAGAGTTTTTATCTGATGTGTGCTGGGAAAGAATAGTTAGTATAAGCTCGCTAATGGGGTCTAAACGTGATACCCACTCTGGACTGCCATAGGTACGAGTTAGGATATCATCAATTATTTTAACTTTTTCCTTAGGGGAGAGGGTGTAGCATTGTGGTTGTTGCATATCTGCAGTATAGCAGAGGTAATAGGGAGCAGGGAGCGCGGCGGCCTAC
>NZ_JANZYQ010000035.1:0-36794 GCF_059335935.1 Thermobaculum sp. T2p | reverse complement strand
CTACCACGCCGACGAGCAGGTGTCCTCCCTCCTGCAAAGAGCAGTCTGATCTAACACAAAGATGCTATCCGATAACCTCACTACAAATAGCCAAAACAACCTAGCGGACAGAAGACTAGTGAAGGTGCTGCGTATGGGCGTCGTCCCATACATGGAAGCTTGGGAGCTACAAAAGAGCTTAGTAGCTAGCATAGCCTCAAATGAACATCCGGAATCATTAATCCTACTCCAGCATCCCCACACATATACCATAGGTAGGAAAGGTGGACATGACCACCTTCTAGCATCTATAGAGCAACTCCGGGCAATGGATGCAGAAGTCATAGAAACCGATAGGGGCGGTGATATAACATACCATGGTCCAGAACAGATCGTGGGATATCCCCTGATCAACCTCCGAAATATAGGTAGCGACGTGCATAAATATCTCCGCATGCTTGAAGAGGTGCTCATAAGAACCCTGAACGACTACGGTTTCTCAGCCCATAGAGATGAGCAATACACTGGCGTGTGGATCGGGAAAGCCAAGATAGCAGCCATCGGTGTCAAGATAAGCCGAGGTGTAACAATGCATGGCTTTGCTATAAACATCAACACAGATCTCAGATATTTCGACATGATAATTCCTTGCGGCATCACTGGCAGAAGTGTCACCAGCCTACAGGTTCTTCTAGGTCGCACAATTCCCTTAGAAGAAGTTATGGATCACATAGAACATCACTTTTCTGAGGTATTTGAAGTCCGGCTAACAAGGTAATAGTTAGATTTATAGAGCTCATATCATGTAATATATATGAGCACTTATTTCCTGTAAGTCTTTCTCTGTAGGAACCTCTAAGTTGAGTACTAGGTTTGTTGCGCTTAGCCATCGCGATTTCAGGCTACTTTGGATTGGCCAGTTAATATCAACCATAGGCTCGCAAATGAGCTTTACGGCTATCAACTGGCATATATATAGACTGCTTAGCAACACAAGTTATTCTCTAGACATCTTGGGGAGACACTTCGAGCTTGGAGCCGAGGCATTAGGGTTGGGGATATTAGGCATGATAAGAGTCCTCCCCATAATCTTCTTCTCCATGCTAGGAGGCATGGTAGCTGACACACATGACAGAAGACAAATACTCTTATGGACAGAACTCGGAGGGGCAGTAGTATCTGCCCTACTAGCGATAACGACCCTTACAGGCAACATATCTCTTGGCATTATCTATCTCTTGACAGCGCTTAGCGCAGCTGTCTCCGCATTTGATACTCCCGCCAGGCAGGCAATAGTCCCTCAACTTGTGCCCAAAGAGCATCTAACTAATGCCATAAGTCTGAACACCTTGGACTGGCAGATAGGCACGATCATAGGTCCCGCTATTGCCGGAGCACTAATTGCCTCTCTAAGCATAGGTTGGGTCTATGCTATCAACTCACTAGCATATCTTATAGTACTGACTCTCATTCTTATGATGAGCTTCCGAGGGAAGCCAGCTGCACAGGAAACAAGCATCAATTTGCGAGCTATGTTCGAGGGGTTCAAGTTTGTACGCAACACGCCCATCATATGGAGCACCATGATCCTTGACTTTTGGGCTACATTCTTTTCATCTGCAAGAACCATGTTACCTATAGTAGCTGGGGATCTCCTGCAAGTAGGGCCCGTAGGTTATGGCGTGCTATCTACAGCACAATCTATAGGCTCAGTGATCGCGGGCTTGATTCTCTCCCTAAGAAGGGAGATCTACCATCAAGGTATAGTCCTCCTAATAAGCGTCGCAATCTACGGTATAGCTACTGCACTGTTCGGCGTTTCCAAGATCTTCGTGCTTTCGTACATACTATTTGCACTGACCGGAGCTGGAGATACAGTCTCCACGGTGATTAGAGGCACAGTGCGGCAGATACTTACCCCAGACCATCTTCGAGGCCGAATGGTTGGGGTCAACATGATATTCTTCATGGGTGGACCACAGCTAGGAGAACTAGAGGCTGGGCTAGTGGCCTCGGTGCTAGGAGTGCCTTTTGCTATCGTAAGTGGGGGTGTAGCCACTGTACTGATTACATTGTGGGTAGCTGCTAAGTATCCATCACTACGACAGTACAAGAGCTCATCAGAGCCTGAGCTTGCTATAGCCTAGAACTTCTGATGCCACCTATTGCGTATCTTTGGCTGCTATTAGCTTAGGGTCCTAACACTGAGAAGGGATCTATTCTTACCTAAAAGGCTACCCACATAAACTTACCTTGCGAGCACCAGCACCAGATCATTTACATTGGTGCCGGTGGGCCCTGTAAATATCAAATCGCCGGTAGCCTTGAGATAATTGTAAGCGTCATTCCTAGCAAGGTATCGCTTAGCATCCAAGCCAGCAATTTTACCTCTGGCCACAGTTAAGCCATCCACGATACCTCCAGCAGCATCGGTTGGGCCATCCGTTCCATCTGTTCCCAAAGATGCCACTATCACGCTCTCACATCCCTGTATGGCCAAAGCGGCCGACAAAGCTAGCTCCTGGTTTCTTCCCCCTACACCATCGCCTCTCACCGTAACTGTAGTTTCGCCACCAAGAAGCACAGCAACAGGTGGGCTATGGGGGACGTTCTCCTTCACTATATTGACTGCTATGTTGCCCACAGTCTTACCCAACTCTCTTGCTTCTCCCTCCAGTCTTGAGGTAAGGATCAGAGGCTCATACCCTAGTGCTGCTGCCCGATATGCTGCTTCGCGGAGCGCCAAGAACACATCCGCTATAACCCTAATGGATACCTTCTCAAACTCTGGACTGCCTGGCTTGGGAGTTTCAGTTACCTGCCCTTTAGCACCGGCAAGCAGGTATTCATTTACAGTTACTGGCAATTCAACTCCCAAGCTGTTCACAACCTCAAGCGCATCCTGATAGGTAGTAGGATCCGGAGTCAGGGGCCCAGAGGCTATAACATCCAGATCATTACCTATAACATCTGACACTACAAGTGCCACCACCCTGGATGGATATACTACCCTAGCAAGCTTACCACCACCTGATCTGGAGATGTGTTTGCGAACGGTGTTAAGCTCTCTAATGTCAGCACCAGCTAACAGCAAGCGTTTCGTGGTCTCCTGAAGGTCTTCTAGAGTGATATCATCTTCCGGCAAAGTACATAAAGCTGAGGCTCCACCTGAAATAAGAAATATTACTAAATCCTTACCAGAAGTCCCTTTTAGGAGATTTATCAGCTCCGTAGCGGCCGTTACCCCTGCAACATCCGGGACAGGATGCCCAGATTCAAATAGCGTCATGCCTAGTCTATCTACGTTCTTCCCATGACCATACTTGGTTATAACGAAGTAGATGTGTGCGCGGTCGCCAAGTACATCATGCACACCGAGGGCCATGTCGGCAGCTGCCTTGCCTATCGCGATAACCAATATTCTCCTACACTCATCCAGAAGAATCGCAGAATCGTCACATCTCAATTCGTCGCCTACAAGTTGAAAGTTCCTTCTAACAGCATCTCGAGCATTACATGCTTTTACGCCAGCCATCAATATATCCTTAGCATCATTCCTAAGGGTCTCTATTGAAATCACACTGATACCCTCTAGTTTTCTGTGTTATTACATAGTATCCAGCTTCTGGAGTAGTATGCATTCTAAGCGAAATTTACAGGAGGATGAGTATGAGCTTACCTAAGGACTACCTGGAGAGGGTATACGCTGGTGTGTTGGGCAAGATCATTGGAGTGTACCTTGGAAGACCTTTCGAAGGATGGCCCTATGACAAGATCAAATCTGAGCTCGGGTACATATGGTACTACGTAAATAACAAATTAAAACAACCACTAATAGTAACCGATGATGATATATCCGGGACATTCACCTTTATAAGAGCACTTGAGGACTACGGGTACAGCAAGGACCTATCGCCAGAGCAGATCGGCAATACTTGGTTGAACTATATCATCGAAAACAGAACCACACTATGGTGGGGAGGGCTGGGCAACTCCACAGAGCATACAGCCTATATACGCCTCAAGCAAGGACTGAAGCCCCCACAAAGCGGATCAATAGAAACCAACAGCAAAGTTGTAGCTGAACAAATAGGTGCCCAAATATTCATTGATGGCTGGGGAATGGTCTCCCCAGGAGATCCTGAGATGGCCGCTGATCTCGCGCGAAGAGCTGCCTGTGTAAGCCATGATGGCGAGGCAATATATGCAGCGCAGGTTATAGCAGCTATCGAAGCTCAAGCATTTGCAGAAGACAACATCGAGAAGCTAATAGACTGTGGGGTATCATTCATACCCCAAGATTCCACTATCTACAGGTTGATAGCTGACATAAGAAACTGGTGCACAGCATATGACGATTGGGAGAAAACACGGGAGTTAATAGAGCAAAAGTATGGTTATGACAAATACGGAGGAGGATGCCACGTGGTTCCCAATCACGCACTGATAATCAACGCCCTTCTATATGGAAAGGGCAATTTTCAGAAGTCTCTCATGATAGTCAACACATGCGGATGGGACACTGACTGCAACTCTGGTAACGTTGGCTGCATCCTTGGTATAAGGAATGGCCTCGAAGGGATAGACCTAGGACTAGACTGGAGAAGTCCGTTAGCGGACAGAATGTATATAGCATCCGCAGACGGAGGCCATGTAGTGACCGATGCCGTTCGAGAATCCTATCGTATAGCCAATATAGGCAGGCGATTGGCAGGGATGGAGCCTGTGTTACCTAAGGGAGGAGCCAGGTTTCACTTCGAAGCTCCAGGAGCTTTGCAGGGATTCTACGTAGACAAATCCGATGGTTGTTGCCAGACTGCGAGTATAAGAAACAGTGCTATTGAGCAACTTCCTGGGAATAGAGCCTTAGAGCTGGAATTCGCACATATATGTCCCGGACAGAGCGCAAGAGCACTAACTCCCACTTTCATACCTCCCGATGATCTGGACATGCCAGGATATAAGCTAATGGCTTCCCCACAGCTGTATCCAGGCCAAACCATCCGGGCATCATTCCTAGCCTCTGATATATCAGGCGAGGCAAATCTGTCCCTGATAGTAAAAACGTATCGATCAGATGGCTCCACAGAACTATTCAAATCTGACTCTATCCTATTGATACCCAGACAACAAAAGACTATAGACTGGAGAGTACCAAATACCAACAACCAGACTATATACGCAGTGGGGATTGAGATCTCTAGTGATAGATACTCCTCAGGAAAAGTCTATCTTGATTACCTCACATGGGACGGCGTACCCAATGCCAACCTGATATTGCCAGATAAACAAAATTCGGGACTACCGTGGATCGATGCTGTAGATCACACTCTGTATCCACCAGGAGGCGGGATTGTCCTTATTCAGGACGAGGGTACGGGTCTCCTTTTTCAAGGATGTGATGACTGGCAAGATTATACTCTTCATGCCTCTATATCGATACATATGGCTGAAGCTGCAGGCTTGGCTTTCCGAGCAAGAGGAATAAACAGGTATTACGCCCTGCTATTCAGACCAAGGAGTAGCAGAGTAGAGCTGATAAGCAGATTCGATGAACATACATCAGTCCTACACAGTTTCGGGAAAAAGCTTGAATTAGATCACTACTACGATATAACCATTAGCATAAAGGATGATACTGTCTACGTAGCATTGGGAGGCGAGGCATTTGAATATAATCTATCGAACACGCTTCTATCCTCAGGCTTCGTTGGGCTGGTCTGTACCGAGGGTAGAGTCGATTGCAAGGCTCTGAGTATTACACCATAAAAATGTGGTGTAGGGCCTAGGCCCTACACCACATCCAATGAGATGCCTTTTACATGGGCTTCTACAGGATTCCAGTCCTCAGCAGCCTCTCTAGCTAGGTGCTTGCGTAGCAAGCGCTTGGCATCCTCAGCTCTCCTCCTGTCCTCCTCTTGGACCCTACGGAAGAACTGAACTAGCTCTTGATCACCCATGAAATCCGCATCCTCTACATAGGACGAATAGGTCTCCGCGCCCTTTAGAGCGTGGTAGATAACACTAATAAGGTCGTAAACCACATCCCTTGTACCAGTAACAGCGTTGCCGTTATCGGCTATCATTTACCACACCTCCCTTCTGCACTGGAGCCTCGCAATTCCCATGCCAACTTTATCCTCAGGCGGCTCCATGTACTTATACTACTAATTTAAACGTTTGTCTAGAGATAAAAGGATGCAAAAACGTTTGTTTATATATTATATATCTTCTTTGCTCATCTCCTCTCCTAGTGTAGTCTATAGTGCTTGATCTATTGTTGAGGAACAGATCCTGCTTACTGTTATTACTAGCAAGAATAGTGCAACGAGGTGGAGAAAATGGAGATGATTCCGAGAGAAAAATACTATCATGAGGTCCGAACTCAACTGACAAGAGCTATACTGGCTGCACAGTTACTGAAGCGCGGAGGGCGACACAATTTTGATCCTACGCAGATTAAGCTTCTACATACTCTTGAAGATAGCTTGATGAGGGCATCTTGGCTAATTATGACACATAAGATCAGTAATATTGGCTCCCATCAACCTACCAGTAGTAAATACAGACACAACTAATTTTATATAACTTTAGGTAGCCAGCGAGTAAAACATGCCACTAGATCGAACAATACCTTTGATCTCCATCATGGTTAGAGAAGCACTTACCACAGCAATGGGCATGTTACTTTCGAAAGCTATATCATCGATATGCTTTGGCTCAACCCCCAGGACCTCAAGAAGCGCCCGCTCAGTAGGATCATCTGTAACAACAGATCTAGAATCGTTCTTCAAGTTGACACGATCTATATCTAGCTCTTCCAGTATATCTTCCACACGACTAACTAGTTTAGCACCCTGCTGGATAAGATAGTTCGTACCCGCACTAGTTGGACTAAGTATGCTTCCAGGCACAGCCATTACTTCTCTCCCCTGCTGAGCTGCGAAACCAGCACTAATTAGCGCTCCGCTCCTCATATCAGCTTCTACTACTACAACTGCGAGGCTAAGTCCAGTAATGATCCTGTTCCGTGGGGGGAAATTACGAGCCTCTGGTCTTGTTCCCAAAGGATACTCACTGACAAGAGCACCTGACTTTGCTATATCATCCGCTAGCTTTTTATTTTCCCAAGGATATACCTGATCCAAACCACTACCAAGAACAGCTATCGTCCTACCACCAGCTTCAAGCGCAGCTCTATGAGCATATGAATCTATTCCCCTTGCAAGTCCGCTCACTACTGTCACACCATTCATTACCAAGCCCGTAACTATTCTCGATACTACATCCCTCCCATAAGTTGTTGCCTTACGAGTACCTACCACCGCTACAGAACACTCATCTTCCTGAACGATATCTCCCTGGACATAGATCACCACCGGCGGGTTAGGTACATAGCTCAACAACCGAGGATAGCCAGGAGAATCATATGCGTAAGGCTTGATCCCCCTAGACTCGAGCTTCTCCAACTCCAAGTATGGATTGATCGATTTCCTGGCCTTAAGCATAATACCTATCGCTCTATCATCCATCTCAGCAGCTTTCAGCTCCAAAGCATTCGCCTCCCAGGCAGCCTGCAAGCTGCCAAAATGGGCCAGTAATTTCTTAATTCTCACAGGACCTATACCGGGGATACGACTGAAAGCTATCCAATAAGGTAGATCGGGAAAATCTTTGCAAGAAGACATGGCGTAATTATAACAGAGACCTAGACTGCTAAGGAGCTCAAAACTCTTGGTATAATCCTGCAATGCAAAATCTCCAGGAGATGCGTTTGACAGAAGGGCAACCTTTCATCTCTGTGATCATCCCTGCTTACAACGAGGCTAAACGCCTGCCAGTTACAATCCCTAAGATCGTTAGCTTTCTTAGCTTGCAGGGATGGCAATACGAGTTAATAGTTGTCGATGACGGCAGCACAGACGAAACGCAGCAGATAGCCTGCAAGCTGAGTGAAGAATACCCATCTATTAAGCTGCTTAAGCTGCCACATAGAGGTAAAGGTCCTGCGGTGAGAGAAGGCGTGCTAGCAAGCACAGGGGATTTAGTATTATTTACAGACGCTGACCTCTCTACTCCAATCTCTCAACTCAGCAAATTACTCGAACGCATAGAGCAAGGATACGACATAGCTATCGGGAGTAGAGAAGGAGTGGGAGCTAGAAGGTACAAGGAGCCCTTCTATCGACACCTAATGGGGAGAGTATTCAACCTGTTTGTCAGGGTACTAACATCTGCGCATTTTAATGACACTCAATGCGGCTTCAAGCTCTTCAAGAAACACGCAGCCAAGGACATTTTTTCGAATCTGGTTCTTTACGGTAACATGGCCCCTGCCATCAAAGGGCCTATGGTCACGAGCCTGGATGTAGAAGTGCTTCAGATAGCGGCCAGAAGAGGGTACAAAGTCGCTGAGGTACCGGTCGAATGGCACTATAGTTCCGGGAGCAAGGTCAGACCTGCGTTGGATTCATATAGAATGCTTAAGGATATAATCCGGATAAAGCTCAACGATCTACGAGGAATGTACGATAAGAAGTAGGTGATGAAATTGGGTATATTCAAAAGGTTCTTCTCTGGCAAACAGTCAGACAAAGATGGGTTGTATCTCTACGTCAAGTGCGATTACTGTCAGGAACCTATACGTATCAGGGTAAACCCATCAACAGACCTAAACCCTCTCTATGAAGGCCCCGGAGACGATCCTAGCGGCTACGAGCTTAACAAAGAGATAATGGGCAACCGGTGCTTCAGATTGATAAGAGGTACTTGGTATTTCGATAAATCCAAGAGAATCATAGAGAGCAATATAGAAGGCGGCATAGAGATATCTGCCGAGGAATACAACCGCCTGCAAGGAGAATCTAGCGGAGAGTGAAGAAGGACCCTTCATTTGGAAAAGTATTGATAGTAGGGCTCGGACTCATAGGAGGCTCGATAGGTCTAGCTCTGACCGACAACAGGGTTGAGGTCCGAGGAGTGACTAGGAGCGTTAGCACCCTTGAAGAGGCCCTAAGAAGGGGAGCTATAACTGGGGGCTCTACTAGGCTGGAGGACGAAGCACCACATGCAGACTTGATAATACTGGCAGCTCCCACAAGAACCTCCATAAATCTTATCCCCAATCTGGCTCAGCTAGCTAAGAAGGGTACAGTAATTACTGACGTGTGTAGCAGCAAAGTTGACGTGGTCAGAGCAATGAATCAGCTTCCAAGCAACCTAAGAGCTGTCGGTGGACACCCAATGGCAGGGAAGGAAACACCTGGTATATCAGCAGCGGAGAAGGATCTCTTCCTGAACTCTCGTTGGGTACTCACCGAAACCAAAAGATCAGACCAAGAAGCCAAATCCATGTGCGAAGAACTAGCAAAGCTATGTGGAGCCAACGTACTATGGCTAGATGCCGAGGAGCATGATCTGGCAGTCGCCTACATCAGCCACTTACCACTACTCACTTCTGCTGCCCTAGTACTAGCTGCGGAGGAGGCAGACACAGAAATGACGCACAAGTTGGCGGCAACTGGCTTTAGGGACAGTACCCGTTTAGCAGCAGGAGACCACCAAATGGGTGTAGACCTCATACTAACTAATTCTCGGAATATTCTCCAAGCCATAAACATGTTTACACACAAGCTGCAACAAATGGCAGATGCCATAGAAGCAGGAGATGAAAGCATACTGCAATCTCTCCTGGAAGAAGCAGCCAACATCCGGAGAAACCGGTATTATAGAGATAATACTCCTTAGATCTTTGCCTAAGGGACTTCATAGAATTCTCTATCAAAACCAATGATGAGGTTGACAAATTGGATATCACCATATCTCCAGCACGATTGGTCCACGGCAATATCATGCCGCCGGGAGATAAAAGCATATCCCACAGGGCAGCAATTTTTGGCGCACTAGCCCAGGGCACCACGGATATCTATAATTATTCTCCAGCCCAAGATTGCCAATCTACACTAGAATGTCTCCTATCTCTTGGCATCGGAATACACAAGGATGGCAACCATATTCGGGTGGAGGGAGTGGGAGATGCAGGCTTCCACGAGCCTGAAAGTGTACTAGATTGTGGTAATTCAGGAACCACTATGCGCCTGCTCATCGGTGCCCTAGCCCCTATGGACCTTTATGCTGTACTTATTGGGGATAAAAGCCTCACAAAGAGACCGATGGACAGAGTGCTCAAACCTCTGGGTGATATGGGACTCCGATATTACGCTAGAAACAAAGATAGGTATCCACCAGTATCAATCAGGGGAGGCAAGATTCAGGGCATCTGTTATCAAACCCCTGTAGCTAGTGCGCAAGTCAAGAGCGCCATACTGTTAGCGGGATTGAGAGCTGAAGGAGAAACTATTGTAATAGAGCCTGCCAAATCAAGGGATCATACAGAACGAATGCTAAAAGCCATGGGGGCTCAGATACAGTCTGATGGCACGACCGTCAGACTGATAGCCAGCAGACTGTCGGCAACCACTTTCCATGTTCCTGCTGATCCTTCATCAGCAGCCTTCATTCTGGCAGCAGCACTCATAGTTCCTGAATCAAAAGTTACAACAAGCAACATATGCCTTAACCCAACTAGAATAGGGTTCATAAACGTGTTGGAAAGAATGGGGGCTAACATAGAAATTCATAATGAAAGAGAATCTTCAGGGGAGCCCGTAGGTGACATAGGGGCTTCCACATCAGAACTAACCGGTATAGAGATTGGGGGGGCGGAGATCCCAACACTGATAGACGAGATCCCTATACTAGCTGTTTTGGCTACGCAGGCAAAGGGCAGAACAGTCATAAGAGACGCCGAAGAGTTAAGGATCAAAGAAACTGACCGCATAAGCGTACTGTGTAGAGCGCTACAACAGATGGGAGCCGATATTAGAGAAATGAGAGACGGTTTCGAGATACACGGACCTTGTAAGCTAAAGGGTGCTAAGGTAGATCCAGACCACGATCATAGAATAGCTATGGCTCTAGCTGTAGCCTCACTTATAGCTGAGAATAAAACTACCATATTAGGAGCAGACTGTGCTTCAATATCCTACCCAAACTTCTGGGATCACCTCTCATCTCTAGGTGTAGAGCTAAGCAGCACACAGTCGGATTCAAAAACTAACTATAGGCTTTAGCTATGAAGCAGGTCGGTGTGATCGGATATCCAATAAAACATAGTATATCTCCAGTTTTTCAGCAGGCAGCGTTTGATGCTTTAGGCATAGAAGCTATCTACAAAGCTTATAAGGTTCCACCTGAAGATCTAAGAGATTTTTTCTTCAATCTAAGAAATGGTAACTGGCTAGGCGTAAACGTCACTATTCCACATAAAAGTGCTGCAGCGAAGATGGCAGATGAAAGATCTCAAGAAGTATCCTATATAGGAGCTGCCAACACCATAATTAGCATAAATGGTAGATTGAAAGCCCATAACACAGACATATCAGGATTCATCTTGGCTCTTGAGGAAAATGAATTCCAGATCAAGTCTAAAAGAGCTGTGGTGTTAGGCAGCGGAGGAACCACCCGCGCAGTAGTCTACGCTCTTGCTATTTGCGGGGCTCAAAGCGTGGCAGTCATAGGGAGAAATCAGGATAAAGTTCTTTCTCTTATATCCGAGTTAAAACCTTTCTTTGAACATAAGCAAGTAACAATAACCGGTCATTCTTGGGAGAAAGATTCGATAAAGCGGCAGGTCCAGAATTCTGATATCCTCATAAATACAACTCCCATAGGAATGAAGGGGACTGATCATGAGCATTTGTCTCCTGTGAACAAAGAAGACCTAAACAGTGATCTTATTGTCTTTGACGTCGTATACAACCCAATAATGACGCCTCTGCTTACCTACGCCAAAGATGCTGGAGCCTCTACTATTAGCGGCATAGAGATGCTCATTTACCAGGGGGCAGAATCTTTTAGGCTATGGACAGGACAAGAACCTCCTGTGGATATCATGCGCGAAGCCGCTATAAAAGCAATGGAGGAAAAATCTAGAGATGTTTAGATGGCTAACTGCTGGAGAATCCCATGGTCAAGCCTTGGTGGCCTTAATAGATGGCATGCCCGCTGGCTTCAAGATAAACATAGATGAAATAAACAGGGAATTGCGCCGCAGACAGGGTGGTTATGGAAGAGGTGGTCGCCAGAAGATAGAGAGGGACACTGCTCATGTGCTGTCAGGTATAAGAAATGGTACCACCCTGGGAAGTCCCATCTCCATAATGATCAGAAATCTAGATTGGGAAAACTGGCAAAACGTGATGAGGGTGGAGCCTGGGGAAGAGCCCAAGAAGGTCACAAGGCTACGACCCGGGCACGCGGATATGGCTGGATCTCTCAAGTACGGCCACGACGATGTTCGTAACGTACTTGAGAGGGCTAGCGCCAGAGAAACAGCAGCTAGAGTAGCGGTTGGAGCTATTGCCAAACAATGCCTGCAAGAATTTGGAATAAGTATTCATAGTCTCACGCGTAGCATAGGCCCTATAAGATCAGATGCCACCCCCCCATATGATTGGCAACAGATAGAGGAATCTCCAGTTAGAGCCCCTAGCCATTCCGAGGAGATGGTAAAAGCTATAGATGAAGCCAGGGAAAACGGAGACACTCTAGGGGGAATCTTTGAGGTAATAGCTGAAGGAGTTCCAGTTGGGTTGGGATCTCACACGCAATGGGACCGCAAGCTAGATGGGAGAATAGCACAGGCATTCATGAGCATTCAGGCTGTTAAGGGTGTCGGTATAGGCGCGGCCTGGGAAGCGGCCTCTTTGCCTGGATCACAAGTCCATGACGTCATCGTTCCAGACGAAGAAGGCAATCTCAAACATGCCACAAACAGAGCCGGCGGAGTAGAGGGTGGCATAAGTAACGGAGAACCTATAGTAGTACAAGCCGCGCTCAAGCCTATAAGCACACTGCTCAAGCCGCTGGATTCTGCAGACCTTATAACCAGGGAACCTATGAAGGCTCGTTATGAGCGAAGCGATATCTGTGTAGTGCCAGCGGCCGGAGTGGTCGGAGAAGCAATGCTAGCCATAGTTCTGTGGGATGCATTCCTGGAAAAGTTCGGAGGAGATTCTCTACGCGAGATACGCAGAAACTACGAAGGGTATATAGAATCACTTAAGCTAGGCAACTTTGCCCAACCCTAATGGGTAGCATGCTCCGGACATTGACATAGATCACGAAGCAATTCATACGTGTAGATGCCGCTGTCGTGACCACTCTTCCACACAAGCTGGAGTGCATAGCGACCTATAGGCTGCACTCCTTCCAGTATGTACTCATCATCTGGAAGCTCCTTCACCCTGGACAGTAATCCTTTGCTTCCCATTTCTCCCGAACATATAGCACAGGGACAGCTCCACCTCAACGTTCGAAGATCAGTAGTAGTAACGTGTCCATCCGTCCATTCGATCTCCAAAGACTTACCATCATTTGACAGCCTTATATCAACAGGCTCGATAACCTCCAAAGTAATCCTCCTAGAGAATTATTCCTCTCAAAGTATACTGAATGGCCCATGGCAAGGGTTTTGCAATTTATCAGTTTCAAGTAAATCTAGAAGGGCGAGGGTACCAGCATTGGAAAACACCAATAAGCAAGAAGATAGAAAAGTAACCAGGTTGCCAGATGCAGAGGCGGAGGGAGCTGGTAACTTTGGAGCGGAACCGGAAAACGACCCCACTGCCGGAAATGTACCAAATGCCATATCTGCACTATCGGAAACAGCGCAGTTACCCGAAGCTGAAAATCCCCAAGAACCTACCCCACTAGCAGAAGAAGGCAACTGTACGGGAGGTGAGCCTCCTGAAGATATAGTCGCACGTCATGCCAATAGTGAGAGGGATGAGCAAGCAGCAGATCAACAGATGGAAGAACGAGGTCTGCCTGAAGATATGACCATAGAGGAGGAGTAGAAACATGTCCAGGAATCAATGGTCCAAAGAAAGAGAAAAAGAATACCAGGAACTCAAAGAGGAATTCGAAGATGAAGGTCGCTACAAAGGCAGAGAGGAAGAGGTAGCAGCCAGAATCGTTAACAAACAAAGACGTGAGTATGGGGAGACAAAAGAAGCCAAAGCCGAAGATAAGAAAGGGAGTTCGCCAGATCAGGGCCTACCTATCAAGAACTACGATAATCTTACAGTTGATGAGGTCCTGAACAGGTCTAAGAGCCTATCGACTTCTGATCTGAAAGAGATAGAGTCCTATGAGAAGAAACATAAGAACAGAAAAACCCTGCTCGAGCAGCTAGATAGGATGATCAGCAGTAAGTCATGAAGGGATCCGCAGTCTCAGACCAGTATGAGCTAGATAGAGTCAGGGAAGAAGCTTTATTCTGTCAAAGATGCACCTTATGGCAGACCCGAACACAGGTAGTCTTTGGCACCGGAAAAGCAGGTAGTAAGATTATGTTTGTAGGGGAAGCACCCGGTGAAGAAGAGGATAGGACAGGTATACCATTCGTTGGTCGCGCTGGGGTCTTGCTAGACCAGTTACTAGAGGAAGCTGGTATAGGCAGAGAGAGCATCTACATCACCAATATCATCAGGTGTCGCCCCATAGCTGTTACTCAAGGCAAAATAACGAACAGAGCCCCAAGAGCCGGGGAAGTGTCTGCGTGTGAGCCTTGGATGTGGCTTGAGATCCATTTAGTGAAACCATCCGTAATCGTGTGTGTGGGAGCACCGGCAGCCAAAACGTTGATTGACAAGAACTTTAGGCTAAGTGACCAAAGAGGCGAAGTGTACGAGAAAGAAGATGGTATCAGGTATATAGCTACCCTTCATCCTGCATACTTACTACGCCTCTTAAGTACTGATGTGGAAGCCTACCAAAAAGCCAAAGGGCTAGTCCTACAGGATCTCAAAAAAGCTAAAGAGCTAACTCTTAGTTGAGAATACAGCCATTGAGGGATTGCAGCTGGTGACTTTACTATGTTATACTGCTTACGCGAGTTTCTGGGGATGTAGCTCAGATGGGAGAGCGCGACACTGGCAGTGTCGAGGTCAGGGGTTCGACTCCCCTCATCTCCACCACTAAGCCGAAGTGGCGGAATTGGCAGACGCGCTACGTTCAGGGCGTAGTGGGCATGCGCCCGTGGGAGTTCGACTCTCCCCTTCGGCACCAGTTTTACAATAAACTCCCATTGCCAACTTGATATAAAGATTATTTGTTGTATAATATCTCTGTACGACCACCAAAATGGCCGATAAGGCGCTTTGTGCGCCATATTTTTTTGGCATAAAACTGTTTTCAAATTTGTTCTAAACATCGACAATAAAAATTTGTGGGTGGTGATGTAAGGAAGATGACTTTGGAAGAGCTTGGTAAGGACTTCGATATTCTAGATAACCTCGATGAAATTATTCTCGACTCAGAACTCGAGGATATTGAAGCAGATCTATCCCCGGCCTCCCTGCTTGAAGAGGAGGAAATGGATCGGGAGCTCATAGGAGACTCTCTGGGCATATATCTCAGAGAGATAGGTCGAGCTCAGCTTCTGACAGCAGAGGAGGAAGTAGCGCTAGCCCAGGCTATAGAGAGGGGGCAAGAAGCAGAGCAGAGACTTCAATCAGATGAAGTCTCTCCAGAAGAGCTTGATGATCTTAAGAAAGCAGTAGAGGAAGGCAAAGCCGCTCGTCACAAGCTTATAGAGCACAACCTCCGACTTGTGGTATCTATAGCTCGTAGATACGTAGGTCATGGAATGCCCCTAGCCGATCTAATAGAAGAAGGCAATTTGGGTCTAATGCGTGCTGCCGAGAAGTTCGATTGGCGGCGAGGATTCAGGTTCAGTACCTATGCTACATGGTGGATCAGGCAGGCAGTCACCAGGGGGCTGGCCGAGGGCGGCAGAACAATAAGGCTCCCAGTCCACGTAGGTGAGGCTCTAACTAAGATAGGACGAGAAACCCAGAGGCTCTCCCTAGAGCTAGGGCGTGAGCCTACCAATCAGGAGTTGGCAGAGGCAACTGGCCTGAGTCCCGAGCGCATTGATGAATACAAGAACGCATCTAGACTTCCACTGTCACTTGAGGCTCCTCTGGGTGAGGACGGGGAAACTAATCTGGGCGAGGTCCTCGAGGATACTGAGGCAGCCAACCCTGAGCACATAGCTGATCACACGATGCTTGGGGAGGACATCAAGCGCGCGCTCGAGAGGCTAAATGAGAGGCAGCGAGCCATAATTATCATGCGCTATGGACTCTACGGTGGTCAACCAATGACTCTGGAGGCTGCGGGTCGCAAGCTCGGCGTTACCCGAGAAAGAGCAAGGCAGATAGAGCAGGAAGCCCTCAACAGGCTACGCCAGAGCGATGCCAAGCAATTCCTTGCATCACACGTAGCATAAAAACCTAACTACAACATCAGGGGGACTAGGCAGTCCCCCTGATTATTTTCTGGAGGTAAAAGTTGCCGTTTGCTTCCAATGGGGATCTTAAGATCTACTACGAGGAGGTAGGCAAAGGAGATCCTGTTGTATGGATACAAGGATTGGGAGCTAGCAATACTGCTTGGAATGTACAGAAGTTTTATTTCTCTCGATGCTTTCGATGTATCTTCATAGACAATCGAGACGTAGGGCAGTCATCCAGAGCCAACGCGGATTATACAACTAAGGATATGGCAGAGGATGTACTCTGCGTACTGGAAAGTGCTGATATTGATAGTGCTCATATCATAGGGCTGTCTATGGGGGGAGCCATAGCACAAGAATTGGCACTGAGTTCACCCAAAAAGGTAAAGTCACTCGTACTGGTATCAACATTTGCTACCCCAGATGCTAGAATCCGTGCTGTTAACGCCGCATGGGGAGAGCTTTACGGGAAGGTCAACCGAGAGCTTTTCTATAAGCAGGTCGAACCCTGGTTATTCTCCGCAAGCTATCTAGAAAAGCCTTCAAACATCAGAGCTTTCAGAAGATACATCCAGCATGAGCCCAACCCTCAGGAAACTGACGCTTATCAGCGTCAAGTGAGGGCAGTGCTAAGTCATAATACTACAGACAGACTTGAAAAGATTAGCACCCCCACGCTCATAATAGCTGGCGAACAAGATATACTGGTCTCACCTCTTCATTCCAAACTTCTAGCTGAACTGATACCTAATGCAGAGCTGGAAATTATTCCAGGTGCAGCCCACTCGGTAAACCTTGAGAACCAAAAAGAGTTCAATAATAGAGTTCGATCTTTCCTGGAAAGCTATTTAGAGGCATAGTAGTAATCAAAAGTCTGTATTAAAATCAATCCACGGCTAGCATCCGAACAACAAAGAATAAAAGGTATGGGCTATGGAGTACTTCAGGTATAGGGGAATCATAGAAGGTTTCTACGGTAAACCGTGGGAGCATCAGGAAAGGCTCGATATGTTCGAGTTCATGCACGCCAATAACCTGAATGCCTACATATATGCTCCCAAACAGGACTTATATCATCGGGAGTTGTGGAGGGAACCTTATAAAGAAGAGCAGCTACAACTCTTTAGAGAGCTCATAGGGAAAGCCAGCAGCTGTGGCATAAACTTTACATTTGCTATCAGCCCCGGACTCTCATTGGCATACTCAAGCGAGGAAGAGCTTGAGACCCTTATCAGAAAGCTAACCCCGTTCCTGGATATGGGAGTACATAGTATAGGGATATTCTTTGATGATGTCCCATTTGATCTCATTCACGAAGAAGACAGGAATCGCTACTCTAACCTAGCAGAAGCTCAGGCAGACTTCCTTACAAGAGTTCTCCGAAGGCTGGAACGCACTATAGACTCCCCTCAAATCATAATGTGCCCGACCTTCTACTGTGATGATCCCAATGTAGAATACCTAAAGATCCTTGGAGAGAGACTACCAGCGGCAATAGACGTGTTCTGGACAGGGCCTAATGTATGCTCCCACAAAATAACCACAGATCACGTACAAGAAGTGCATAGATCTATAAGGAGACCAATTACTCTGTGGGATAATTACCCTGTAAACGACGGCGGAATGATGCCAGAATTACATATAGGCCCATACGACCATAGAGATCCGCAGCTATACAAATATGTTACAGGCATTTATGCTAACCCTATGGCCCTACCTGAAGCATCCAAAATACCTCTTTATACCTTTGCCCAGTATCTAAATTCTCCAAACCAGTATAACCCACAAGATTCCTGGAGGCAGGCTGTAAGCTCCTTGCTTGGTGAATATAACTTACCTGCTATGGAAAAGTTCTATCAAAGTAACACTATCAGCTGCTTAGAACCTGAGGAGCCTGCTTACCTAACAAAACTATTTAAGAAAGTACAAGAAGACTTTGCTTCTTTTAGATTCGAGCAAGGACTAAATACCCTTAGAGAAGAGATAATCAGCATGCAGGACGCCTACTCGAGGCTTTCCGCCCAGGACAGTAAGTTCTTTTGGGAAATAAGGCCATGGTTAGAAGAGTATAAGTTGTGGACTGATTACCTTGATCAAGCCATGATTACTTTCAGCAACCTGTTCACAGGATTCTTTACAGCTGATGAAGAGCAAGCAAAAGAGTCTTTGCAGAAAGCTCTACAGGGTAGGGCACATCTAAGAGAAGTTCTGAAGGACGCTGTTGATTTTCGCACTAGAGTATGCGGAGATGTAGTTCGTAACTTTCTCCAACAGGTACTTAGATCAACCGTATCTATTGAGCTACAAGCCGAAGGCAAAGAGTGGACAGCTCTACCACCTGGTGTAGTTCGAGAATGAAGCTTGCCTTATGCAGGACACTTGTCTGGAGGAACCTCGTGGCAGGAATCCCAGTCAACGTATCTTCTGAACTTTGATCCTGCATCTCCACTTAGCCAAGTCAGCTCCCCTGCAGATGCAGCCTTAATCTGCAGAGGATACTGGTAGCCATTAGAAAGGTCCAACATATATACAGAATCAGGCAAACGAAGTACTATCCAGCTTCCCCCATCACGTATAGGTACAATCTGAAATAAGCTGGAAGCATCCAGTTCAGAATAATCCACGCCAAGCATAGATCCCCAGGTCACGAAATCCTTTTTACGCAAGTCATAAACTCTTAAGGTATCATCCATAGTCCATACAGCTAGATAACCGTCATCTAAGGGAGCATAAGCATTAACATAGCCGTTTATTTCGTAGACATCCTTACCTTTCGGTGTATAAATACTGATGTTGAGATTTTTGAGCTGTACCACAACATCCTTGCCATCAAGCACCATCCAGGAATAACGATCTGCTCTAGGGAGAGTCTTGACCCTCTTGAACTTATTATTGAAGAGATGCCAAGCATTATTCCTGTCCCTTATTAGTATCCACTTACCAGATGGAGAGATATCCAGGCTCAATGGTATAATCCTAAGGTGTGCAATAGGTTTGGATCTCGCTAGGTTGACCTTACTTCTTTGTGGATTGATTTCCCAAATCGTTACAGCTTGCCCCTCCCTGGTAGCATACACGATCTTACTACCGGAAGAAGTCAACTCAACCGCAGTAACATCTTGCATCCTAGGAGGAATGTAAAGCTTGATAATACCTTCCTGAGTATAGAGCAGAGCGTTGTTTTTACTTGTCCTCACCATTAGCGCTTGCTCACCAACCGTATATGATAGCCTTGATGCAGCTACAATCTGTCTAGTGCTTCCTGTTCTAAGATCTAATGACATCAAAGAAACTTTGCTTCCACTCTTCTTAGGGTAGATTATCGTTCCTGAAAGAGTCTCGAACTCCCGATCATAAGACTGCCATCCTGACATCCATGCCAATGGAGATATGACCTCCTTTGGAGGATAGTCGAGTCTCCAAACAACCTCCTGAAACTTAGCATCATATAGATGCAGGCCATCCTCGTCGTTATATAGCAGGTATCTACCATCAGGAGATAACAAGGCATTAGATTCAAAGTTGCCTTTGAATGCTACCTGTAGAACTTGATCTACCTCCCCCGAGGCTAGATTCATACGGGATAGAACTATACGATCGCTATGATTATTTACGCCCTGCAGAAAAACTATGTAGTTAGAATCATCCTCCCATCTAGCGTAGTCGCATGTACCGAGCGTGCTAGACTTACCTGTTGAGGGATTAGTCACGCCAAATAATGAGCTGCTAGAAGCAGAGTCTGAGGGTGATACCCAAAGCACTAACTTATCATCAGGCGACCACATAGCTCTACCCCTACCAGGCAACTGCTTCAAATCCCAAAAACCAAATCTAGAAAAGTCTGCCAGCAATACTCTGCGATCGGTTCCTATAAGAAGCTGAGTACCATCCGCGCTCCAATCTAGGCTTACAACATCTTCAAAAGATTGAAGCGTAACTATGGTGCTGATCGTCTCCCCTCCTGAGTTACGAACTCTCACTAGCTGCACCCTAGAATGTTCCAGTCCTCGATAATAGATAGGTTCGCTAGCCACCGCTAATATCTGCTCGTTAGGATGCCATGCTAGAGCAGCCACACGAAATCGATGGGGTGTACGATCCATCTCGTATCTCCATCTATCTGTGTTTGGAGACTGCAAAGTTATTAGCCACCGAGGCGAAGTTCTATCAATTATGTCCGACAACATCACCGAATCCTGCTTCCCATATGCCAAGTATCTTCCAGAAGGAGAAATAGCAAAGACGACACTTGATTTGATGTCGGTGAAGATATCCCGGGCTATGTTGCCTGTATCGAAATCCACAACTCCCACACTATTACCATCTGGACCATAGTGCAAGAGTACTAACCTACCAGAAAGATATCTATCCCTTACAAAACCATTGATCCTAGCAGCTACGTTACTGGCTGAAACTTGGCTTCGACTCCTAATAGATTGATCACTTACCAAGCTCTCAGCAGGTTTGACTGAAGGAGGACTGCTGGAGGAATCAAGCCCGAAAAAGTTAACTCCCAAAACTACAACGAATAGCAAGACAATACAAGCCGCAACTGCCCATAGATATACTCGGATATTATCGTTACCGACAGCTAGCGGTGGTAGGTACTGCTGAGTAAAATCAGCAGAGCAAGATTTCCAGAGACGAGCCTCCAAATTAGGAGGCATAGAGAATGTAGCATGTTTTACAGAAAGTATGTCAATTAGTGACCTTATTCTAGGATAAGATCCTGATATATTGCCCAGAAGGATCTCTCGAATAATTAGATAAACATCATCTCTGTTTAGACGGCTTTCAGGTTCCTCTGGCCACAAGTCGATCAATATTTGAAGAACAGCAGCCGATATAGAGGACTCAACCTTATGTGGAGAAATCCCAAGAACAGTACTTATTCTATGAATAGACCAACGTTCATGTACAAAAAGCCCTAATATAAATCGCTGAGTCCTGGCAAAATGAGAGATCTCAGAGGCTAAAAGCCTACCATACAGCCTACTTACTTTATCATTAGTCCGAACACTATCATCTTGGACCAGAAAACCAAGACCACATTCACATAAGGGGTCAGAATTGACGCGGTTTAATAAGACTCGAGTTGCTATAGATAGGAGCCAGTCAAGAAGGTTAGAATCTTGATAAGCTTTGCGTGATGTCCTTAAGGCAAGGCCTAAGGTCTGCTGTAGGACGTCCTCTGCCTCTTGCCCATCTACAGTTCTTCTGGCAATAAAATCGTATAGCTGAGGTAATATTGGGTTCACTAATACCTGCAGAGCTTCGAGGCCCAAATGATCAGCCAGAGTAAAGTCAGCTACAGTCAGGTTGGCATGGCTATCGTCGGACATGACAACGCCCTCCATATTTGATGATACACTTAGTCCGACGCCAGCTCAATATCTCTCAAATTGCTTATCCGCTAGGGGAGAAATTATACCTCCACCTCTTCCGCCACCTTAGTAACCCGTGCCCCGCAAGTATCTATCTCTAGAGTCATAACCTTACCATCATCGTACTTACTGGCTATATGCCACAAGGCGAGCTCAACTTCCTGCACATTATCTATACAGAGAGCGAGCACCGAAGGTCCTGCACCAGATATCCATGTGGCCAAAGCCCCTGCTTCAAGCGCTGAGAGCATTGACTCTTGCAAACCCTTTACTAGGGATGCCCTATATGGTTGATGTAATCTATCCTGAGTAGCCACCTGCAGGAGGTTGTACTCACCCCTCGCAAAAGAAGCTGCCATAAGAGCTGCTCTACTCAAGTTGAAGACAGCATCCTGCATACTTACCTGTTTGGGGAGGATAGATCTAGCATGTTTCGTATAGACCTGAGAATCAGGCACCCATAAAACAGCCTTCATGGAAGGATCCGGATCTATACGTATGGTGTGTACTTTGCTCCCATCCCAAGCACTAACAGTTATCCCTCCAAGCAAAGCCGCAGCCACGTTATCTGGATGTCCCTCGAGTTCGGTAGCCAGCTGCATTATCTGTTCTCTATCCTTTGGACAACCTAATAGCTCGTTGGCAAGCAATAAGCCAGCCAGAGCTGCTGCCCCTGAGCTCGCTAACCCTCTTCCTATAGGAATCCTATTAATAAGCCTTAGACCAAAGCTTGGTAGCTCACTGTCAAGCCCGGAAGCTAATTTGATCATAGCCTTAAGGCAAGCATTACTTTCATCCCTCGGGAGGAAGTCGGCTCCTTCACCTTCTATAACCACGCCTTTAGTGTTAGTATCTAGAATAGCCTCGTTGTACAACGCGAGAGCCATACCAGCACAATCAAAACCTGAGCCCAAATTGCCACTTGCAGCTGGAACACGCACATGAATCTTCATAAACTTTCCACCACCGAGATAATAGATTTAGGATCAACATCAACCTCAATTATCTTGTTGGAGAACCTATTGTCCGAAGCGTGATACATGAAAGTAGCATCAGGATCCTTGAGTATGTGCCCGGTAAGGACAGCCACAGCCTTAGAGTCAGGAGAGATTACTCCTTCGGATATTAACTTTCGCATGCCAGCAACCGAGGCCGCGCTTGCAGGTTCACATCCCACGCCAGCACCATCCACCATGGCCTTAGCATCCATAATTTCTCGATCACTGACAGAAGTCACTAATCCATCAAGCTCTTGTACCACTCTCCTAGCCTTCTGATAATTTACAGGATCACCTATACGTATAGCAGTAGCTACAGTCTCCGCTTTGACCGGGGAATAGTTCTGCCATCCAGATTTATAAGCATGGGCAAAGGGAGCGGCACCTTCAGCTTGAACCACGCCAATTCGAGGTAGCCTATCTATCAACCCTAAGCTTCGCATTTCTAGAAGAGCCTTACCGAAGGCTGAGGTATTCCCTAGATTACCCCCAGGGAGGAATATCCAGTCCGGAACTTCCCATCTTAAGGACTCCAGTAATTCGTACATAACAGTTTTCTGCCCCTCAAGTCTCCACGGGTTTAAAGAATTTAGTATGTATAGTCCTAACTGAGGAGCGGTAGACTGCAGAAGGCTCAAAGCCTTATCAAAATCTCCCCTGATAGCTATTGTCTTTGCGCCATAAGCTATGGACTGAGAGAGCTTTGCAGCTGAGACCTTGCCCGCAGGCAATAGCACCACGCAACGCATACCAGCTATCGCTGCGTAAGAAGCTAGAGAGGCACTGGTGTTGCCTGTGGAGGCACAGGCAACAATAGCTGCTCCACAGTGTCGAGCTACACTCACCCCCACAGTCATTCCCCTATCCTTGAAAGACCCGGTAGGGTTCTCTCCCTCATGCTTGAGATAAAGGGTATTGACACCTACCCAATCAGCGAGCTTAGACACATTGTACAGCCCTGTATTTCCTTCACCTCGCGTAATGATAGCTTCACTGTCGACTGGAGAGACTATTTCCCGGAACCTCCACACCCCACTCCGATCAATGGCCTCTAGAGATCCCATTCTGCTTGCCCATGTATCTTTGAGCCAAGAAGCCTCATATTCGCCAAGAGGCCAAACAATCTCTAGCAACCCCCCACACTCACAGGAAGAGGATGTAGTCCAGAGATTCTTCTCTGCACTACACTGTATGCACCTTACTTTAGGTTTTACTTTTAGATCTCGATCCATAGCCATAGAACTGGACATGTCTACTCCATACTCTGTATCTGTAACCATTCTTCTCTTAAGAGCTCAAAAAGCCACGCATCATACCAATGACCATCTATAAAAGCCT
Source organism: Thermobaculum sp. T2p (assembly GCF_059335935.1). NCBI lineage: Bacteria > Bacillati > Chloroflexota > Chloroflexia > Thermobaculales (SeqCode) > Thermobaculaceae (SeqCode) > Thermobaculum (SeqCode) > Thermobaculum sp. T2p. The sequence continues at coordinate 12,732 of NZ_JANZYQ010000035.1, read as the reverse complement.
CTCGACGAAAGGTACCACAAAGTCTATAGCCCACCTTTTCTAACACCTTTCGGCTAGCAAGGTTACCACTGAAGACCTGGCTCTTGAGCTTCTCTAATCCCAAGGACTCAAAGGCAAACCTGGTACGTAAAGCTACAGCCTCACTGGCATAGCCTTTGCCCCATTCAGATTTGTCGCCTATCAAATTACCAGTTGCAGCGTGTCTGTTTTGCCAGTCTATCTGATGAATACCTGTGGTACCTATAAGCTTATCTTCCAAAGTCACGGCCCAGAGGACATCTTCATTACTACGAGATACTCTATCGAACCATTCCTTCTCTGCGCTTAGCGAAGGAGGGAACCTGATATTCAAGAACTTTGTGACCTCAGTATCAGCAAACCATGAACAGAAAGTGGGAATCATATCCTCAGTAGGAGGCACAAGCCTCACTCTGTCGCCTACAATAATTGGTCCCAACATGATCTTCTTCTCCAATACCCAAAAAATTACTTATACTCTCGAATATCGTCAAGGACCATCTGTACAACGCCCTGTACAGGCTGTCCCTTTAGATCTTCTCCAGATCGCTTACGAACCGCAACTGTACCAGCTTGAACCTCTCTATCCCCAACTATCAACATATAGGGGATTTTATGCATCTGAGCATCCCTGATCTTAGCATTCATTCTTTCATTGCGGGTATCCACATTCACGCGCACGTTATGTCGAGAGAAAGCGCTTGCCACCTCCTCAGCATAGGGTATATGTCTATCGGCTATAGGTATTACCACTACCTGTACTGGAGATAGCCAAACAGGGAAAGCACCAGCATGCTGTTCTGTTAGGAAAGCAAAGAAGCGCTCCATAGAACCTATGGGAGCTCGGTGGATCATAACTGGACGCCTGCGCTCACCATCAGCATCTATATACTCTAGATCAAACCTTTCTGGGAGATAAAAGTCCAGCTGGTTTGTGGAAGCAGCAAACTCACGACCCAAAACATCACGGACCATTACATCTAGTTTAGGACCGTAAAATGCAGCCTCACCTTCAGCTTCCACATAGTCGGCTCCAAGCTCATCCAAAGCCTGCCGAATAGCATTCTCTGCATTGTTCCACATCTCATCTCCCTCTACATACTTCTCTTTATCCGACGGATCTCGGAGGGAGAGTCTGTATACGTAGTCGTGGAAACCTACGGCTCTATATACCTCATGCATCAGCTGGATCACCTTTATAAACTCGTCCTTGAGCTGTTCAGGACGACAAAATATGTGGGCATCGTTTATAGTGAACCCCCTAACTCTAGACATACCAGTAAGCTCGCCTGATTTCTCGTACCTATATACCGTTCCTAGCTCAGCAATCCTAAGAGGTAAGTCGCGATAAGATCTCAGCGAATGCTTATAGATCATGATGTGATGAGGGCAGTTCATCGGTCGCAACTCGTATTCCTCACCATCTTCTAGCACCATAGGAGGAAACATAGAATCACGGTAATGCTGCCAGTGACCGCTTATCTTGTACAGGTCAAGTTTTGCTATGTGCGGAGTGTAGACATGCTGATATCCTCCCCGCGTTTCTGCTTTGACTATAAAATTCTCCAACTCCCGGCGTATTATCGAGCCCTTAGGAAGCCACAGCACTAGTCCTGGCCCTACCTCATCACTTATCATGAACAATTCCAGATCCTTGCCTATCTTCCTATGATCTCTACGCTTTGCTTCCTCTAATCGCCACAGGTAATCATCAAGCTCCTCTTGTGTGGGGAAAGCAGTTCCGTATATCCTTTGTAGTTGAGGTCTCTTCTCATCTCCCCTCCAATAGGCGGAGGCAACGCTAAGCAACTTGAAAGGACCTATTTTACCTGTTGACTCGACATGAGGCCCCCTACACAGATCAGTAAAATGCGCCATTTTATAAATGCTAATAACAGCATCTTCCGGAAGATCATCTATGATCTCCAGCTTGTAGGGTTGATCCCTGAACATTTCCTTGGCTTGTTGACGAGAAATCTCCTCTCTTATAAAGGGATGATCCTCTTCTACGAGGCGTCGCATCCTTTCCTCTATTTCAGGAAAGTCTTCTGGGGTTATCGGACGTGGTAACTCAAAATCATAATAAAACCCATTCTCTATCGCGGGGCCGATACCAAACTTAGCGTCAGGGAACATCTGCAGCACTGCAGCTGCCATAACGTGGGCAGCGGAATGACGCATGGTCGAGAGCAAGGAGCCAGACTCCATCTCAGCTCCATGATAAGCCAGTTGCTCGACATCTTTAGTCTTTGTGCTCATGGATCCACCTCCACCAGTACCTAAAATCAAAGGGTGCCCTTTACCATCCCAAACGGGACGAAAGGGCACCCTTCCGTGGTTCCACCCGAATTCGGGAAAACAACAACTAGTTTTCCCCTCATTAGTTATAACGGAAGCTCCGGGACGCCTTACTTGCTTGCCTTCGCTTTCGGGCGCCAGCTCACAGGTGGTTTTCCGCTTGGAGCCAACTAGAGGGCTTTCAGCCGGTGACCCTCACTCTCTGTCAGTTGCTTGACAAGCGTACTTGTCCTGCTCACAGCCTTTACGTTTTCGCTTGTAAGCCAAGTATATCAATTACTACACAAAAGTCAACTATCTAGGCTAATTGAGCGTTCAGTCTTATCTCAACGTTGTTGCGTAAAGCATTAGAGACTGGACAGCCTTTTTCTGCCTCTTCAGCAATAGATTTAAATTCTTCCTCACTCAAACCAGGCACTCTACCTGTCACGCTTAGCTCTATGCTAGTTATTCGAGCTCCACCTTCCCCGAACTCAAAGTTACAAGTTGCATCTACCGATAGATTCTCCGGAGGAGACCCGTGTCTAGCCAAGGTATTAGATAGCGCCATAGCATAACAACCAGCATGTGCCGCTGCTATCAACTCCTCTGGACTCGTGCCTCCGCCAGCTCTTTCGGTTCGTGTTCTCCAGCTTATTGCCAGTGGGCCAAAAGAGCCGCTCCCGACACTTACCTGCCCATTACCCTGCATAAGATCCCCTGACCAATCAACATGAGCCTTACTTTGCGCAGTAGCCATCCTTACAACAAACCTCCTATAGGATATAAGGCTATGAAATATGGCCTTGATTACAGCACCGCAACTTGCATGCCATTTTCAGAATTATGGCATGAAATATGCGCTCAGAGTTTTACACAAGGATAAGGAGGTATACCACATGAGCTATGGAAGAAAGATCACAGGAACCAGGGATGAAGTCTATGATCTTATAAGCGTTCTCTATCACACTCTGCAAGCAGCAGAGACCTATGTCATATATAGCGAAGATGCTGACTTTAGTCAGGACAAAGAGCTTGTAAACTTCTTTCAGGAGCTTCAAGAGGAGGACAAAAGGCGAGCTGAAAGAGCTAAAGAGCTACTCCGCAAGAGGCTGCTAGCTGAGGCAGAGCATGAGGACATCTCAACAGGAGGGCAAGAAGGACCGACCGTAGGGATTTAGTTTACAAAATTCGTGAACTTATATTCCTGTTATCCCTTCAGGCCAACAGAAGCTATCCCACCTATCAGTTTGTTCTGCGCCAAAAAGTAAACTATAAGCACAGGTATTATGGCCACTAGGTTAGCTGCCATAACTTCATTCCATTCTGTCCCCACACGTCTTACCATAGTGGCCAGACCAAGGACTAGCGTAAACTTATCAGAACCATATATAAATATTGCCAGGCACAGCTATTATTATCTGAAGGGGTTGCTTAGTATACTTATCTCTATCCATATATATGTGCGAACAAGTTTTATTGTAAGTAATTATACTTCTCAGTATGCTCACACTTTGTGATTCAGCTATCTTGGAGGATATATGCGAGGAGTAGTATTACCTGGAAATAGAACTGTTGACCTAAGAGAGTTCCCAACACCGCAGCCAGGGTATGGACAAGTACTAGTAAGAATGAAGGCTTCGGGAATTTGCGGCAGCGATATCAGGGCCATCTACAGGGAGTGGCTTGGCACAGGGCCAGAGGCTTACAGGGGATGTATTGCTGGTCATGAACCATGTGGCGTGATAGAAGAGATAGGACCTGGAGTGGATCATTTCAAACCAGGCGATAGAGTTGTCGTATACCACATAGCGGGTTGTGGAGTCTGCAAGGATTGTCGTGCAGGTTGGATGATAAACTGTAAAGCACCTTATCCCTACCGAGCAGCTTATGGATGGCAAAGAGACGGAGGACATGCAGACTTCCTGTTGGCCGAACAGAGAACACTCATAAAGCTGCCTGATAACCTTACATTCATTGATGGTGCGTTAGCAGCGTGCGGTCTTGGAACAGGTTATCAGGCTATACTCCGAGCTGGTGTATCTGGTAGGGACAGAGTAGCAGTGGTAGGGCTAGGATCTGTGGGTTTGGGAATACTGATGCTAGCTAGAGCATCAGGAGCGGAGGTTATAGGTATAGATGTGATCCCAGAACGCTTAGAGATGGCACAAAAAATAGGCGCAGAACACACATTCCTCTCAGGAGATAACACTGCTGAGAGGATAATGGACCTCACCAAAGGAGAAGGGGTAGAGGTGGTGATAGATGCTTCCGGTAATCCACTTGGTAGGCATCTATGCCTTGAGATAGCAGGTGAGTGGGGTAGGGTAGTGTTTGTAGGGGAAGGCAATACAGTGTCATTCGAACCCAGCCCATTGTTGATCCATAAGCAACTTACTCTTATGGGCTCTTGGGTGTGCGGCTTGGTCCAGATGGAAGAACTACTAGGGTTTCTTTCTAGAAAAGAGCTTCATCCCGAGCAAATAGTAACCCACAAGTTCCCTCTAGAAAATGCTGACGAAGCTTACAAGCTATTTGACTCGGGCAGGTCAGGCAAAGTAGTGATTACTTGGGATTAGTACAGCTACATATTTAGGTGATTATATGATAACCTTTGGTTGGCAAATTCAGGCAAAGTGGAGCTCCAAAAGACATGGTACTTGCTCGATTTCTACCAAATGATGAGAGGTTTTTTGAATACTTCCGGGATGCTGCAACCAATGCAAGAGATTCAGCAGCTCTCCTCAGGGACATAGTAGAAACCAACGCAGATATAGAGAGAAAGGTCAGGAAGCTACGGGATCTCGAACATATAGGTGATGAGATAACCCATCAGGTGTTTAACGCCCTGAACAGCACTTTTGTAACCCCAATCGATAGAGAAGACATACAGAGGCTAACCAGCGAGCTGGATGAGTTCGTAGACTACATCGAAGAGGCTGCCCGCAGGATGTATCTGTATAAAGTGGGAGTCCCTACAGAGATTTCTAAACTGTTAGTCAGGGTGATAGATGAACAAGCAGAGATACTAGCTAATAGTATCCCGCTTCTCGAAAGTGCTAAGAAGCGGGACACGTTACTTCGTAACACCGTAGAGATACATAGACTAGAAAACGAAGGCGATGACATCCTGAATCAGGCGATGGCTCATATATATGATGACATACCAGATATACCGTCACTGATAAGGGCCATACGATGGAGCGAGTTATACCAGCTGTTGGAGGATGCTACCGATAGGGCAGAAGACATAGCTAACGCTCTGGAGGGAATAGTACTAAAGAATGCCTGATATAAACTCAGCTCTGATCTTACTCGGAGTTATCGTACTTCTTGGTTTGGCGTTCGATTTCATAAATGGTTTTCACGACACTGCTAATGCCATTGCAACATCCGTTGCTACCAGAGTGCTTAGCCCTAGACAAGCTGTTATTATGGCAGGAGTCCTTAATTTCGTAGGAGCTCTTACCGGTACAGCTGTTGCTCAGACAGTTGGCAAGGGAATTATCAAGCCGGAATATTCTACCCAACTGCTAGTAATATCAGCTCTGATTTCGGCCATTATCTGGGATCTTATAACTTGGTGGTATGGCATACCATCTAGCTCCAGCCACGCCTTGGTATTCTCAATAGTAGGTGCTGGTGTCGCCTCACACGGCTGGCAGGAGATACAGTTTAACGGCGTGAACAAGGTACTTACAGGACTCGTGGCTTCTCCAGCTCTAGGTTTTGCAGTAGCGTTCATGGTAATGGCCATACTACTATGGTTGTTCGCCAGAGCCAAGCCTCAGGCTATAAGCCGTATATTCGGCAGACTACAGGTACTTTCAGCTGCCTATATGGCTTACAGCCATGGAAGCAACGATGCGCAGAAGACTATGGGCGTAATCACCATGGCCGTCGCCAGCTATTATGGGTGGAGTGGGAGCGAATGGGCAGTACCTCTATGGGTTATTCTAGCAGCTGCTACGGCTATGGCCTTGGGTACCGCTGCTGGTGGGTGGCGTATTATTAGGACCATGGGACTAAAAGTGGTGGAACTCAGGCCCATTCACGGTTTTGCAGCGGAAACTACGGCAGCTACAGTAATCGAAGTCGCAAGCCGCCTGGGAATACCTGTATCAACTACCCACGTCATTTCTAGCTCCATACTTGGAGTTGGAGCTACCAGAAGATTATCCGCAGTCAAGTGGGGGATCGCCGGCAGAATCGTGACGGCTTGGATAGTGACTATACCTGCCTGTATAGCAATTGGTTGGTTTGTGTACGAGGTGTTGCATCTTTTGACTGGAACTTCGTAAACTAAACCTCGTTCCAAGTTATCTCCTATCTATTGTAGTTTTTTACGCAATTTCTAGGATATCACCTTGTTACGAAATCCCCATGTTTCTACTCTGAAATCTGAAACATGTTTGAAAGCTTTGAGGAAGGATAATACGGAGTACGTCTATGAGGAAAAAGCATAGTCTGATTTATACCATATTGTTCCTTTTACTGATAGCATTTATCACTGCCTGTGGTAGTGGTTCCAGTGCTAACGAGAATTCGCCAACACCCACTACAACTGAAAGTAGTGTCTCTCAATCACCCTCTCCAGAGCCGACACCTACTCAGGTCGCGAGCACGCCCACCACACAGATGCCATCACCACAACCTACATCTACGCCAGAACATAAAGAAAAGAGAACTGATAAGAATCTGCTAACCCCCAGAAAGAGACCTATCGCGATAATGGTTGAGAACCATCCAGACGCAAGACCCCAGTCGGGGCTCATAAATGCAGATGTCATATATGAAGCACCCGCAGAGTTTGGTATACCTAGATTTATGGCCATCTTCGTAAACAAAGAATCCAAGATAGTGGGACCGATAAGATCAGCACGTACCTATTACGTCTCCTGGGCTTCCGAATATAACCCTGTCTACGTACATGCAGGTGGAAGCCCACAAGGTATTAGGCTGATAGACCAGCTGGATCTACAGCATATAGATGCGCTCAGGTACTATGCACCTCAGGCATTCTGGAGAAGCACCGACAGAGATGCTCCTCACAATCTATACGGAAGCACAATAGAGATACGTAAGCTAATAGCCAAAGACAAAAACCTGCAAGGCAAGAAGGGTACTTGGGGGCCTATCCACTGGTCAAACAATCCAACCAAAGGCAGCGAGAGTGGCAAAGAAGTCTCAGTGACCTACGCTGAGGGATACCAAGCCTCCTTTAAGTATGATCCACATACCGGCCTATATAACCGTTACATGGTAGGCAAGCCACATCTAGATCGTGAGACCAAGAGACAGATAGCTGCATCTGCAGTCATCGTGCAGACGGTCGATATGTGGCAAATAAAAGGCGATGCCTACGGTAGAAGGGAAGTTGACCTCACTAATGCCTCAGGACCAATACTAGTATTCCAGAACGGGAAAGTCATCAAGGGCAAATGGGAAAAAGAAGGGGTAGATACGGTTACTAAATACGAAACCAATGATGGTAAGCTCATAGAGCTCAAGCCAGGACAGGTCTGGATAGAGATAGTCCCCAAAGAAGGGAGCAAGATCGAATATAGGTAGAGGCCAAGCTCTCTACGCTCGGGAAAATTCAACGTCCAAATATATGTCGGCTCATGAGGGAGAAAATAACATCTCCCTCATGAGCCCTAAGACAGAGAAGGATCACCTATCCAAACCTCGCCGCCTTCAAAGATCTCCTTCTTCCAGATAGGAGACTCTTCTTTTACAGAATCGATGACGAACCTAGCTGCAGCAAAAGCTTCCTGCCTGTGTGGGGCACTAGCAACTATCGCAACACTGATATCACCTATGTTCAATTTCCCAACTCTATGTACGGCGGATATTCTCACCCCAGGCCATCTATCTGCAGCAAGGCTGCATATCTTCTGGATGCTTGCCTTCGCTGCGGGCTCATAGGATTCGTACTCTAAATATCTCACTCTACGTCCTTCGTTATTATCTCTAACCACTCCCAGAAAAATAACGATAGCCCCAGCACCAGGATGAGACACAGAGCTTATAAGCTCATCAATGATTATCGGTTCTTGCGTCACTGCTATCATAGCTGCCTCCAGCAACTGGTGGGATAAAAGCCAAAGTATCGCCAGGAGAGAGTTTATAATCTCCAGGCACGAACTCCTCGTTAACTATAAACCTGGTTACGGACTCCAACCTCTTCAAATCAGGATACCTCTCTATAAGAGACTGGAGTACACTAGCAGGTGTAGAGCCAATTGTCACTTTATGAAGAAGCTCTTTTTGGCCAATCACCTCACGAAACTGAGCAAAAAGAAGCAGCTTTATCTCGAAGCTGCCTCCTGCTGTATTCATCTACACCCTCTCCAACTCCTGAACAGCTTTCACGCTTGAGATCAAGCTAGCATACCTATCCATTTCTTCCTTGGTGTTCATTTCAGTGGCACATACTAATAGATAGTCACTTAGTTTGGAATCAAACCTACCTAGATCTATACCTGCCAGTATGCCATCATTAAGAAGAGTAGATACTACTTGCGAAGCCGGCACTGGGCACTTGAGAACAAACTCATTGAAGAATGGGTCTGCGCTTATAACCTCCCATCCAGGCACAGCACTCAGTACACCAGCCAAATAGTGAGCGTTGTTAACGCATAGCTGGGCCACCTTCGCGAGGCCCTGCTTCCCCATCAAAGAAAGATATACTGTGGAAGCCAAGGCATTCAAAGCCTCATTAGTACATATATTACTTGTAGCCTTCTCTCTCCTTATGTGTTGCTCTCTGGTCTGTAAGGTAAGAACATAACCTCTTTTACCTTCTATATCCTTCGTAGCTCCTACTAGTCTGCCTGGCATGTACCGAATAAACTCCTTACGTGTCGCAAAGAGGCCAAGATACGGGCCCCCAAAGTTGAGCTCATTACCAAGAGATTGCCCTTCGCCCACAGCTATATCTGCACCAAGCTCCCCTGGAGGCTTGAGTAACCCGAGCGCTATAGGATAGGCGGCAACCACGAGGAGAGCTCCAACAGAATGAGCAAGATCAGCATACCCTTTTATATCCTCTATACTTCCAAAGAAGTTGGGATACTGTACCAATACACAAGCAGTTCGCTCATCTACATAAGTAGCAATATCCCGAGGCGCGGACTTGAAGTTATCGGGCATTTCTCCGGCGACCACTATCTCTAGATCTACGCCAGAAGTAAAAGTTCTTATAACTTCTACCCACTCTGGATGGAATGTCGGGACTATAACTATCTTAGGCCGTCGGGTATAGTGGACTGCCATAAGAGCTCCCTCAGCAGCAGCAGTAGCCCCATCATACATGGAGGCATTAGCCAAATCCATTCCCATAAGTGCCGCGATCATGGTCTGAAATTCATATATGCTCTGTAGAGTTCCTTGGCTCACTTCTGCCTGATAAGGGGTATATGAAGTGTAGAATTCATTTCGAGAGGTAACGCTCTTTACGGCAGCCGGGATGAAATGATTATATGCCCCCCCACCTGCGAAACAGGCTACATGGTCTACATCAAGATTACGGTCAGATAGAGTATTTACCTTCTTGGCCACTTCTGCTTCCGATAGTCCAGGGCCAATCCTTAGTTGAGGATACTTATATCTCTCCGGTATGGCCTTTAGAAGCTCATCGATCGAATTGACTCCTATGCGGCTCAGCATCTCTTGCCTTTCTTTATCTGTATGAGGTATATAGGGCACTTTACCTTTCTCCTGCAAAACTTACAGAACTTTTAGTTTCGCTACTGAGGTGAACACTACAGCAGAATGTTATCATTCCTAGGTCAATACATAATACACCCAGCCAATAGAGGTACCAAGTAAAGTGTACAACATAATCAAGAACTTCATTTTGATCCTCATAGGGATAGTTCTTGGAGCAATCATCACTCTCGTGTTCATAGTTACTAGACCACAACCGGAAATAACGCCAAGTGCTAATAATAGTGGTCAAAGTCCAGATATGAGGTTATCTATATCTCAAGAGATCTTTGTGCAACAAGCTGATTCAGAAGCTAAGGACATCCTTAGCAAGTACGGACTAAGCAACCCCAAATGGTACCTACAGCCTGACAACCAGGTAACTATGGATGCCCAAACCAGAATCCCAATTATTGACGTCCCAGTACAAGTGAGGATACGAGGAAGTTTGTATGTAAGCTCCGGGCGAGTCCATGCCAAGATAGAAAGTGTGGATTATGGAGGGCTTAGATTGCCTGTTGAACTATTCGATAATCTCTCTAGAGAGCTAAATCGAGAGCTTGAGAGCAACCAAGATACATCCAAGTACTGGATAGAGTCCGTGGATACGGGCCAAGGGAGGCTAAGCCTTGATATAGACCTAAGAGGTAACTGGCTATCAAGGTAACTTTACACTTCAATCTGTAGGCCATCATAAGCCAGTTGTATTCCATCAGGAAGCATCAAGCTAACCTCGTCATAGTCTAGATCATGTCCTAGATGTACCAGATAGGTGCGTTCAGCTCCAATAGTCTTAGCTAAATCTACTGCTTGCCATAGACCAAGATGCATAGAATGAGGTTCAAACCTCAAAGCGTTCAATACAAGCACATCTACACCCTTTATCCTTCGGAGAGTACTATCTGGAATCTTACTAGCATCAGTGATATAAGCCACGCCTTCGAACATATAGGCAGTTATACAATCCAAACCATGCCTTATAGGCAAAGGCACAAACTCCAAACCTTTAACTCGAAAGTTATTGCTTATCGAATGAAGCCTTAGCTTTGGCCTCGAACCAAGATGGGGTACTGGGCTAAATATATAATCAAAACGTCGCCTTATCGCTTCTACTGTACTCTCATCTCCATAGCAGGTTATAGGCTCTCTAAGGCTAAAAGCCCTAAGATCATCTATGCCAAAGGTGTGGTCTGCATGGGAGTGCGTGAACAAGACGGCATCCAAAGACTCCACATTATTACTCAGAGCTTGATATCTAAAATCAGGAGAGGCATCTATAAGTATATTATGCCCGTCAAAGCTTATCAGCGCCGACGTTCTAGTACGCTTATTTCTAGGATTATTTGATCTACAAACGCGACACTTGCATCCCAACATAGGAACGCCAAAACTAGCGCCCGTACCCAAAAAAGTAAGTTTCAAAGACATGCTCTACCTCATGGAGACCAGCAAGGTTCAAAATCATCACCTATAGTGTTAGTAAGCCTCTTTACCTCGGATCCATCTGGACGCATTATGTATATTTCCCAGTTGTTGTCCAGGCGATTCGAGTTAAATACTATGTATCTGCCATCGGGGGAAGGAAAAGGTCTGCCGTTTTCTCCTTCGGTTGGCATAGTTATCTGCTTAACATTAGTTCCATCTGCGTTCATTATAAATATCTGACCTATAACATGTTCGCTCTTACGGGTGTTGTATACTATACGCTTACCATCAGGCATCCATCTTGGGAACCTATGGTCTGTAGGATCATGAGTAATCTGGCGAAGGCCAGAGCCATCCGCATTCATCACAAACACCTGCCAATATTTACCAGGCTTGCCCATGAAAGTAATCTTGCTGCCATCTGGAGACCAGGCGGGAGCAGATTGAGGATAGCTTAAATCGGTCAAAACTATAGGTTTACCTCCCTTGGCTGGGATCTTAGCTATCCCACTATCCCATCCTAGAGTGTAAGCTATGTACTTGCCATCCGGAGACCAATCTGGATCTTGAGCGATTCTCTTCCCGTATGTCAGCTGATAAGGATTACTACCATCAGAATTCATGATCCATATCTGTAGAGACCCGGTGCGATCCGAAACAAAAGCTATCTGTTCTCCAGTAGGAGCCCAGCTCGGCATACCATCGAAGGAGGACTCGCCCGTGAGCCTGACGAGGCCAGTTCCATCTGCTCTTATAGAATAGATATCTCTGTTCTTTCTTATATTATTTCTTCCTGGTACTGGTCTGTCTGAACTAAATGCTATACGGCCAGAAGGAGCTACGATCACATCATTCGAAGCGGGCATAGTGGGTTGTGGAGTCGGAACCAAAGTAGGAGTTGGAACTGGAGGAGTGAACGTAGGCTCAGTAGTGGGTACTGGTAATACTGATGTTGGAACAGCAGTTGGGAGTACTGTCGCATTTACGGTTGGACTAGAAGGAATAGTAGGAGTAGGGCCAGAGACATTAGCTGCAGATTGATTATCTATATGGCTAACAGCCCATGCAATGGAGGCTAATACGACTAACAAAAAGAATGTCAGGATGTATCTTCCCAGATATCGTCTAACAACTCCGGATCTAGCTGTCGGCTCATATTCCACATTAGTGGAAACATTTTCTTCTGCAGGTAGGGTAAGTTTAGCGTGAGTCAGTCAAGACTTTGTGGAGAACATTTTTTCGGTTCACTACGGGCGTTGTCAATCACTAGTTAGCGAACCATTTTCAGGAATTAATATCGTA
>NZ_JANZYQ010000034.1:0-37734 GCF_059335935.1 Thermobaculum sp. T2p | reverse complement strand
AGCCGCCTACCTCTTGTGCCACAGAGGAAGTGGCAGTCTTGCAGGAGCCAAAGGCTGCCCACAGGGAGAAACAACCCCTACCTTAGAGCTTACCTCCAAGACCTTTTTCCCGATTTCCCGATTCTTAAGAGACCGGGAAATCGGGAAAAACTCCAGCTCCGTCACTTCCCCTTAGAGTGTACCTTGCGCGCTCACAGCAAGACTCCACAGGGAGCACATCTCATGGACCATTACCCCGCTCCTGCCCACAGCCAGAGCCTCCGCTCAGCTCATGGCAAACGCACTCCTGACCGGGGAGCATCTGTCGCAATGAGGTCAGTCCCCATGTCCACTCCCCGCATCCTCTCCCTGCCTACATCACCCTCCGATAACCCCCTCAAGCCTGCAGTGGCACCAGGGAGTCAGGTGCGACCTCGTGAGCCGGCAGCCACCACTCTCCCCAGGTGTACCTGTGAGGACAGCGCTTATGTGAAATTCCCGATTTCCCGATTCTTAAGAGACCGGGAAATCGGGAAAAACTCCCTGACGAGGGTATAGCCTTGGTGGTAGCTGTGCCGACAAGCCACGCCATCGACTTGTCTTTGTATGGGGCATCCAAGACCGGGAAGGTACACCTCAAGGGCCAGCTCCCTGCTTGTCCCACCCTGGCCTAGAACTAAGGAGCTCCAAGCTAGGGGATTACCCTTCTGTGGCAGCTAGAGACCACGCTCCCCTACTTTTTCCCGATTTCCCGATTCTTAACAGACCGGGAAATCGGGAAAAACTTCCCTGTGGGGAATATAGTCTTGAGTGGTGGCCCTGCTGGCAAGCCACGCCATAAGCTCCACCTTGTATAGACCACCCGCTGCTAGCATGGAGTTATGTGAGCTCACAAGATGCTCTAATATAGGAAATCATAGGCTAGAAGGAGCACAAGCTGTGGAAGATCAGCACAGAAAAAGGTTCGTAATCGGCCTCACCGGCAACATAGCCTGTGGCAAGTCCACCGTCAGCAGGATGCTCACCGAGCTAGGTGCCCGGGTCCTAGACGCCGACCTCATCGCTCACGAGGCATTAGCCCCAGGCACGGAGACCTACAAGCAGGTAGTGGAGGAGTTTGGGCCAGATGTCCTTAGGCCTGACCTGAGCATCGATCGAAGGGCTTTAGGCAAAATCGTGTTCTCAAGCCCAGCAGCCTTAAGTAAGTTGGAGGAGATCGTCCATCCCTATGTTGTCGAAAGGATACATGAGGAAGTAGCCGCATCCAACGGGGTCGTGGTCATCGACGCCATAAAGCTTTTGGAGAGCGGCCTCGCGTCGCTATGTGATGAGGTATGGGTCGTCACCTGCAGCCCGGAGCAGCAGCTGGCAAGGCTGCGTGCCAGGAACGGCCTCACCAGGGAGGAGGCGTTCAGGAGGATCAACGCCCAACCCCCTCAGGAGGAGAAGGTCCGCAGGGCTGACGTCGTCATCGACAACTCGGGCAGCCCAGAGGATACCAGGCGACAGGTGCTCGCCCAATGGGAGAGGATAACTGATAAGGTGGCTACATAGGGCACGGCGGTGTTTACCGTGCCCCTGGTGTTACCTTTCTGAGGACCTGGGCCTTCCGGAGGGTCGTACACCCTTGGAGGGCTTGGATCCTTGGGAGCCGGAGGCCACCGCAAGCTTGCCGGATTGCCTAGAAGCAGGAGTCTCGCCAGTCAACACGGCCCGTCTAGACAGGCTTATCTTGCCGTTGCGGTCTATGTCCGTGACCATCACGGTGATCTCATCGCCCAGCTTGACCACATCCTCCACCTTGTTCACACGGGAGTCGGAGAGCTCGCTGATGTGCACCAGGCCATCCTTGCCGGGTGCCAGCTCCACGAACGCCCCGTAGGGCATGATCCCTACCACCTTGCCAGTGTAGACCTGGCCCACCTCTATGTCGCGGGTGAGCACCTCTATCCGGCGCCTGGCCTCCTCGGCGCCCTCGGCGTTGGTCGAGTAGATCAGGATCGTGCCATCGTCCTCGATGTCTATCTGGGCACCGGTCGCCTCAGTTATGGCCCTGATCGTCTTGCCGCCGGGGCCTATCACCGCGCCGATCTTCTCGGGATTGATCTTCATCGTGAGTATCCGTGGCGCGTACCCGGAGAGGGTGCTGCGAACTTCAGGGATCGCCTCCAGCATCTTACCCAGGATGTACATCCTGCCCTCTCGCGCCTGCTCGAAGGCCTCCCTCATGATGTCGAAGGTTATGCCGGTGGTCTTGATATCCATCTGCAGGCCGGTGACGCCCCTCTCGGTGCCCGCCACCTTGAAGTCCATATCTCCCAGCGCGTCCTCGATGCCCTGGATGTCCGTCAGGATCACGTACCTACCGTCCGGGCCCGTGATCAGGCCCATCGCCACGCCGGAGACCGGCGCCTTGATCGGCACACCAGCGTCCATCAGCGCAAGCGTCGAGCCACACACGCTACCCATCGAGCTGGAGCCATTGGAGCTGACCACCTCGGAGACCACACGCACCGTGTAGGGGAACTCCTCCTCAGAGGGCATCACGGGCAGCAGGGACCTCTCGACCAGGGCGCCATGCCCTATATCGCGCCTGCTGGGACCCCGTAGCGGCCTTATCTCGCCTGTGCTGTACGGCGGGAAGTTGTAGTGGTGCATGAAGCGCTTGGACTCCTCCATGCCCAGGTCGTCCAGGATCTGCTCCTCTCGCCTGGTGCCTAGCGTCACCACGCTTATGATCTGGGTCTGGCCACGAGTGAAGAGGGCCGACCCATGCGTCCGCGGCAGGAGCCCCACCTCCGCCGAGACTGGGCGGATCTCCTTCGGGCCCCTCCCGTCCGGGCGGACACCCTCGTTGAGTATCCTGTTGCGCACCTCCTCTTTGAGGAGCGCCTCGAACTCGCGGGCCACCGCACCCGTCAGGTCGGCCGGGTCCGCCACGTCGTCGCTGATCATCGCGGCGATCAGGTTGGCCTTGACCTCAGCTATAGCCTCCTCGCGCAGGACTTTATCAGGGTTGTTCACCGCCTCCTTGAGCTTGTCGCCCAGCCACTCGCGCACCCGAGCAGTGAACTCCTCATCCACCTCGGGGACGTCGAAGTGGTGCTTGGGCTTGCCCGCCACCGCCACCAGCTGCTCCTGCAGCGTGATGGTGTCCTGCAGCATCCTGTGCCCGAACTCCACCGCACCCAGCATGACCGACTCCGGCAGCTCATGCGCCGAGCCCTCCACCATGATCACGGCGTCCTTCGTGCCTGCCACAGTCAGGTCCAACAAGCTTTCCTCCCGCTGCTCGGCAGTGGGATTGAGTATGTACTCCCCGTCTATGTACCCCACTCTCGCCGCACCCACAGGCCCCAGGAATGGGATGTCCGAGATGCTCAGGGCCGCGCTGCCCCCGATTATCGAGAGGAGGTCGGGTTCGTTCTGCTGGTCGGTGCTGAGTACCGTGGTGATGATCTGCACCTCGTACTTGTAGCCCTTCGGGAAGAGAGGGCGCAGAGGGCGGTCGGTCAGCCTCGCAGCCAGCGTCGCGTTCTCCGAGGGCCTGCCCTCACGTCGGATGAAGCCCCCAGGGATCTTGCCCGCCGCGTACATCCGCTCCTCGTATTGTACCGTCAGTGGGAAGAAGTCCATGTTGGAGGGTGCATCCGCCCTCACCGCCGTGGTAAGGACCACGGTGTCTCCGTACTGGACCAGCACAGCTCCGTGTGCCTGCCCAGCTATCCTGCCTGTTTCTATAGATAGTTTCCGTCCTGCCCAAATAGTCTCAAACTTGCTAATCATCTTTGCGTTCCACACCTCTATGAAAAGCCCAGGGCCGCTTGCCCTGGGCTTCGTTGTTGCGATATAAGCGGCACAGGGTTATCTCCTGATGCCAATTGTCTCTCGTAGACCTAGAGCTCTCACCACTTCGCGATACTTCTCCAGGTCGTGCCTGTAGAGGTATCTCAGAAGGCGCCTCCTCTGCCCCACCAGCTTGAGCAGGCCCCGACGCGAGTGGTTGTCGTGCTTGTGCTCCCGAAGGTGATCCGTCAGGTGCTGTATCCTCTGGGTCAACAGAGCCACCTGTACCTCCGTGGAGCCGGTGTCGTTGTCGTGCCTCTTGAACTGCTCTATTACCGACGCCTTGTCGGTTGCCTCCAAAGTCATTCTGCCTCCTACTTTATGTATAATCTTCCTCTAATCAACTCAGTATATCAGAAATCGTTCGAGAATTTTCAAGAGAATCCCCCACCTCCGAAGTATCCCCCTCGAACATCCTCCTGGTAGCCAGCAGCGTCATCACCCCCACCAGGGCCCCGAACCACAGCGTGCAGAACCTGATCAGTAGGGTAGCGGCCACAGCCTCCGGTACCGTAACAGCCCCGGGCATGACGAGCAGCAGCAGCCCCGCCACCGAGGCATCTGCCACACCAAGCCCCCCGGGCATCAGCGAGGCCGAGCCAAGCAGCGTCGAGGCCCCCAGCACGAACGCCGCAGTCACCAGCAGTCGCCAGGAAGCCTCCTCCCCCAGCCCCGCCAGCACCAGGAAGAACGCTAGACATTCCCCTGACCAGGAGATTATCCCGATGGCGATCGCAAGCAGCAGAGGCTTCGGCGCAAGCAGCCTCCTGGAGCTCTCGTACAGCGCTACCACATGGTGGGTCCGCTCCCTCACGAAAGGCACCACCCCCGCCAGAGCCATGGTCAGCGCCCTACCACCCTCCGTCAGGAACAGGAGCACCAGCAGCACCGCCCCAAGAGCTATGAGCCCCAGCATCGCACCACCAACGTGGAAGAGGTAGAGACCGCCTAGACTGAGAACTATCAGGGCTATCCCATCCGTGAGCCTCTCGGCCATCACCACCGGCGCAGAGACGCTGATAGGCGTGCCGCTCACCCTCCTCAGCAGCACGCTCTTTAGCAGCTCCCCCACCTTGCCAGGCGTAATGGCCATCGTTAGCCCCGATAGGAAGATCGCTATGCTCTGAGAGACCCTGATGCCCCTGACGCCGATCAGACCCAGGTAGTAGTGCCACTTGAGGAAGCGCAGCACGTAGTTGAAGAGCGTCAGCCCCAGGATCAAAGGCACAAGCTCCCACCTGAAGGTCTCCAGGGCGCTCGCCAGCTTCCGCAGGTCCGTCAGCATCACCAGGACGAGCACTACCAGCAGGCCAAGCCCAAACCCCAGAAGCAATCGTCCCCTGAGAGCTCTCACACTGGCAGAGATACTACCGTCGTTCACAGATCGAGTATACCCTAAGGGATCACCTCAAGTAGAGCCTTGTACGCATGAAAAGCAGGATGGACAGCAACAAGGATCCCAGCGACAGAGCTCCAAGAGTCCGCGCCAGGGTGCCAGTATAGTCGCTGGAACTCGAGCTGGAGGTCCCAACCTGCTCCTGCCCCCCCGAAGCTACAGGAGAGGGTCGAGAGTCATTGCCCGCGCCCTGTGCACCCTGTGAGCTGCCGGTAGAGCCCACAGACCTGTCGCTGGGCGCAAACGCGGAGGAAGGAGTCTCCAGGCTCATCGTCACCGTGGGGGCAGCACCAGCTCCCACTCCAGCAGGCATCAGCATGCCAGCGCTCACCGTCATGGTCGGAGCCATCCCCTGAACGGATTCCTGCGAGACCCTGGAATCCTCAGGGGTCAGCACTATTTCCGGCTGATCTGGCCCGTACCCACCGATGAGGAGCGACAGCGCCATCCCCAGTGCAAGAATCACCGAGGCGGCAAGAGATGCGTATACCGACGCAAAGGAGCCTACAGGACGTTGTTTCGCGTGGCTCTCATCCAGCAGGAAAGACCTCCTGGGAGCGTACTGCGGCAGGGCACGCAACAGGGCGACCACCCTCTCCATCTCCTCCAGCGCGTGCCTGCAGGTCTGGCAGGCTTCCACATGACGCCTGACCAATATCCTCTCGGTATCCGGCAGGGCACCATCTATCAGGGCCGCCAGCTTCTCTGGTTCAGGATGACTTGTAGGCTCCATCTTCTCCAAAAACCCCTCACCACCTTCCTTGTAGCTTCTGGATATTAGACGTTAACAATTCTTTTACAGTTCCCCCGAATCTTTCAAGAACTCACGCAGCATGCATCTTCCCCGAAACAGCCTCGACTTCACAGTCCCAAGCGGCAGCCGCAGCGCCGTGGCCGCCTCGTCGTAGGATAGCCCCTGCACATCCACCAGCAGCAGCACAAGCTTGTACTCCTCGGGCAGCTTCTGGATGTACTTCTCGATCGCTCTCATGGTGGCTGCAGACACAGCGCTGTCCTCTGGACCCATGTGAGGATCCCCCATCTGCGGGAACTCCCCAGACTCTTCCAGGATCTGGTCCAGCGACCCTGGCGTACGCTTGACATGCCTCCGCCTAAGATCGTGAGCCTCGTTGATCAATATCCTAAAGAGCCACGACCTGAAAGACCCACCACGAAAGCTCCGTATGGCCCTCCATGCCGCCACAAACGCCTCCTGGGTCACATCCTCTGCAAGGAAGGGATCCCCAATATACCTGACGGCCAGGTTGTACAGCTGGACCTGATACCGCTCCACAAGCTTGTTGAAGGCATCCAGGTCTCCCTCCTGCGCCCTTATAACTAGTTCATCGTCGCTTGGTATTTCCACTGCTCACCGCTTGACTGAAGATATATTTCTTACTTATACTGCCATATTGAAGAGCCGAAGTGGTGGAACGGCAGACACGCTCGCCTCAAAAGCGAGTGGGGGAAACCCCGTGTGGGTTCGAATCCCACCTTCGGCACCGGTCCTGCCCCCACGGGCAGCCAACACATCCGGTTATCATGCTTATACTATAAACCCTCAGACAGCCTATATTCACTTTCCAGGAGAAGAAGAGCATGAAAGTTGGTGTTCTGACAGGAGGAGGGGACGCACCAGGGCTCAACGCCGCTATCCGCGCAGTGGTCCTGAGCGCACTCTCCCGTGGCGACGAAGTCGTCGGCTTCCTAGATGGTTGGAAAGGCGTACAGGATAACCTAACGATCCCGCTGGATAGAGAATGGGTACAGGATATCCATGAGGTCGGGGGCACCAACCTGGGCACATCCCGCACCAACCCCATGAAGTCGGAAGATACCATGAAGGCCGTCGAGAACCACTTCCGCGAGAACGGCCTGGACGTCCTGATAGCCATAGGCGGTGATGACACCCTGAGCGTCGCCGCCGAGCTGGACCGCAGAGGCTTCCCAGTGGTCGGCGTGCCCAAGACCATGGATAACGACGTCCCCGAGACCGACTACTGCATCGGGTTCGACACCGCAGTAAACCGCCTCATGGAGTCCATAGACAGGCTCAGAACCACCTCCAGGTCCCACCACAGAGTAATGGTCGTGGAGGCCATGGGTCGAGACGCTGGCTGGGTCGCCGGCTTTGGTGGCCTCGCCGGAGGGGCCGACGTGATCCTCGTCCCCGAGATAGAGGTCGACCTCGATGACGTCGCTCAACGCTTGGAGAAGGTACGCAGCAGAGGGCGCAGCTACGCAATAGTCGTGGCAGCTGAGGGCATCAGCTTCGGCGAGGCTCAAGTACCTGAGAACGCCAAGACCGACGCCTTCGGGCACGTGATACTCGCTGAGAAGGCCGTGGGCGAGCGCCTGGCACAGGAGATCGAGAGCAGACTAGGCTGGGAGACCAGATCCATCCAGATAGGGCACCTGCATCGGGGTGGCTCACCCACCGCATTCGACCGCATACTGGGCACCCGCTATGGCGAGAAGGCCGTCGAGCTGGCACATAACAACAGCTTCGGCCAAATGGTCGTGCTGCACGGCCTGGACCTCACCACCGTGCCCCTGGCCCAGATCGCCGGCAAGACCAAGACCCTGTACCCACAGTTCATCGAGCTGATCCAAAACCTCAACGCCTGATAGCCCAGCACCTAGCAAGGGGAGCCGCGATCTGCGCTCCCCTTGCTGCCTAGTGCCACGAGAGAAGCTTGCAATAAGGCTTGCAGTAAGCTATGAAGAAGGCTGAATCTCACTCATGGCCGTCCGAGACTCCTCCTGCCACTTGCCTATGCGCCTGTACTTCTCCATCCTGTCGGCTATCAAGGCAGAGGACTTATACGCCCGGCCGTTCCGGTACTTCGCATCCAGCTCTCTCAACGCGCTGGCAATGTAATCCCCCAGCGTCGCTATGGCCGCTGCTGGCTCAGCGTGTGCCCCCTCGTCGGGCTCAGGCACTACCCCATCGATGATCCCGAACTCCAACAAATGCTGAGCCGTGATCTTCATGGCCTCCGCGGCAAGCGGCGCCTTGCTGGCATCATGCCACAGGATAGTCGCACTGGCCTCAGGCGAAGCCACAGAGTAGATAGCATTCTCCATCATGTACAGACGATCCGCCACGCTTATGGCCAGAGCCCCTCCACTGCCGCCCTCGCCTATAACCGTCGCAACCACCGGCACAGGAAGGTTGGCCATGGTGTACAGACAGTCAGCGATCGCCTGCGCCTGCCCCCTCTCCTCGGACTGCATCCCAGGATCCGCAGCCGGTGTATCTATAAAGCAGATCAAGGGATACGAGAACTTAGCAGCCAGCTCCATGATCCGCTTCGCCTTCCGATACCCCTCAGGACGAGGCATGCCGAAGTTCCGCCTCAGGTTCTCCTTCGTGTCGCTGCCCCTCTGGTGGCCAAGTACCACCACGGTATGGCCACGGAACCTGCCTATACCCCCCACCATGGCAGCATCATCGGCGTAGGTCCTGTCCCCATGCAGCTCAAACCAAGGATCTATAAGGGCATTGATGTAGTCGAGCGTCTTGGGCCTATCGGCCCTGCGCGCCGTCTGTACTCTATCCCAGGCTGTCTTGGAGTTCTCGGCCAACTAGTTCCCCTCCCGATCAAATATGGTCAATAGATTACCTATAACCGGTCGCAGATCCCTCCGCGGGACCACCATATCGATCATCCCATGCTCCAGGCAGAACTCGGCCGTCTGGAACCCCGGCGGCAGCTTCTGCCGGGTTATCTGCTCTATAACCCTGGGGCCTGCAAAGCCTATGAGCGCCTTGGGCTCAGCCAGTATCACGTCCGCAGTCATCGCATAGCTGGCCGTCACACCCCCAAAGCAGGGGTCCGTCAGGAGAGATATGTGCGGCAGCCCTTGCCTCCCCAGCTCCGCAAACGCCGTCACCGTCTTGGCCATCTGCATCAGCGAGAAGATTCCCTCCTGCATGCGGGCGCCCCCCGAGGAAGATACCGTGAGTACTGGAAGGCGCATCTGCAAAGCCAGGTCCACCGCCCTGACCAGCTTCTCCCCGTACACCGAGCCCATGCTCGCGCCCATGAAGCTGAAGTCGCTTACCGCCAGCACTAATGGGTGACCCTCAATCTTGGCAGTGCCCACCACCATGGCGTCCGCGATTCCCGTCTCCCTCTGCTTCTCGAGAACCTTTCCCAGGTAGGAATCGCCGTTGGCCTCAAAGTCCAGAGGATCGTCCGGAAAGATGCATGCAAACCGCTCCTCGAAAGAACCATTGTCCACCAGGTACCTGATCCTCTGATGCACCCTCAGTCGAAAATGGTGCCCACAACGAGGACACACCATCTCGTTGTTTTCCAGCTCACGATGATACAGGAGCTCCTTACACTTGGTGCACTTCACCCAGAGATCGTCTGGGATGTCCCTGTTCTCCTGAGCAGGGTGAAAAGTTGGGCTATGACGACGGAAGAAATCCCTCAAACCCGCAACCTCCACAAAACAAAGGGTATTATAGCACCCTCTCAAACATTACTGGTAACCACACCAAACCACCAATTTTATACCCTGAGCATGCACATTTGTAGAGGTGCTGCCAGCCTCTCTCTATCAGCCCTGACAACACCCACCAATTCCCAAAATAATAGGGGACCTAGTATGTCAGCCCCCTATGTAGTTAGTCCCTCAGGATGGTCATACCTAGCTTCCTACTTCTTGGTGTACTCCTTCCAGTACCCTGCCAGATCCCTGTCGGTCATGAACCACAGCTCCTCTGGTAGGTTGAAGGTCGCGAACGAGTAGTTCGCCATAGCCAGCCAGTATTTGTACTCCTCCTCCGTGGAGCCCTGGAATATCACGACCATCATCCACCTGTCCACATACAGCACCCACTGCTTGCGCTTGCGAGTCTGCCCATTTTCCTTAAAGGTGAATATACGCTCGAACTTTATGAGGTTGCCCATCACATCCTCAGAGGACTGCTCCACCTTGCAATCCTCAAGCTGCTTCAGACCCTCCTCCAGGCCCTCCCTAAGGACATCCACATCCTCGGCAACTACGTGCTGGTCCTTCAGCTCAGTTATCCACACGGCGAACCAGGTGTTCATATCCTTGGTGTCTGGCACGAACATCACGCCGTCGCGGTTGTCATCCAGCTCGAACTGCTCCCACTCCCATGAGTGGCGAAAGTGAAATCTGCCGTAAGGATCTATGTAGGTGTTTACGCCCGTAAACCTCGGGGGCTGCCTTTCTGCCATGCTACTACCTCTTGCTCATATTTTTGCCACGATGTCGTGTTTATTGATTTTATACCATTATCGAGCACTATACAGTTTCTCCCAACTTTACCGCCTCAAAGATCTTCATCCTCCGCATGAAGATGTAGGTGATGGCTATCGTAATGACAAGCAGAATTACCACCACAACATCCACCAGAATCACTCTGTCCCAGGCCAACTCAACTATGAAAGGTGGCGTGCCCGAGTACCTGCCCGTCTTTATCTGCAGCAGAGGGATGAACAGCTCCGAGGCAGCTATCCCCAGAAGCGTCCCCCCGACAGCCCCTATGCCTACCACCAGCAGCTGCTCTAGAGTCAGCAAGGTCGCCACCCGCCCCGAGCCAAGCCCTATCGCCCTAAGTATGCTGATCTCCACAGCCCGACGACGGAAGGACGCCAATGTGTACATCAACAGCCCAGCAGTCGTAACTAGCCCCGCAGCTATGAACCCTATGGATAGAACCCCAAACAGCCCCTGGCGAGAGGGAGTACTCTGCTCACTGCTTATGATGCTGCGCGGCGACTCCTTCGATACCACTAGACCTGCATCGTACGCCGCTGCCACTATGCCGTTCATGTCTGGGTTAGGGCCCAGATTCATCCATATCTCGAAAGGATAGGGCGAGCCCTGCTGGTCAAACGAGTAGTCCAGATTGCCTATCACAAACGGACCATCCTGCGGGTAGAGAGTAGGAAAGTACTTGGTAGTCCCCACCACTATGGCCGGGACCTTTACAGACGTCCCCAGATCATCCATTGTGAGGGTAACTCTGTCGCCCACCCGCAGCCTTTCCTGCTGTGCTATATCCTCAGACACTATTACCGCAGACGGGTCGTAGGCCAGACGATTCAACAAGCCTCCCAGCGACTCCCCAGCATAGTCGTCACGCCAGGCACTGCCGATCACACCAGCAAGCGTGATCCTGTCAACCCCCATGAACGTGGCTCGGAGGGTATCCCCACCTGGAAAGTCGACCAGAGTGTCGCTCTTCGCCACTCGCGTCACAGCCTGTACTCCCCGTATCTTTAGGTAATCGTCTACAGGTAGATAGACGTAGTCCGTAGGCGCACATTCCGACTGCGACTGACCAGGAAACTGGGAGGAGCCGCCAATCTGATTAGGGCCAGCACAGGTATATACCAGCTTCAGGTCAGCTCCCGTGCTGTAGCGAGCACTAAGACTTGAGTAAGAGTCCATCGTCTTGGCTATAGAAGCGGTAAATATAGCCAGAGATATCGTCAGCAGCATCATCAATATCGGCGGAGTGTAGCTATAGGTGCTGCGGGAAAGGTAGTTCATTATGATCACCGCAACACCCCGAGTATATTTGCTAACCCAAGCCATGATGCGCAGCACAACCGGCAGCAGCCTCAAAGCCAGAAGAGCAAGCGAGAACACCAGCAAGGATGGAGCAAGTATGATCAAAGGGTTACGGAACGGGTCATTAGCAGCCTCCGTGAGCCCGGGGACGCCTATCAACCCCTGAGAGCGCAGCAGGTACGTCCCATACAAGGCCGGAATGAGCAGCAGTATGTCCAGATAAGCCCTCTTCCAGAAGGGAGGCTTCTCTGCACGCGCTCGCTCCTGCTTATAGGATACTATAGTCCACCTGGAGGCACCCATGGCCGGGAACATCAACGCTGGTATCACCCACGCAGCTACCAGAGCTCCGTGATACCAGCTCTCGACCAGCATCTGCACAGGTACGTCTGGAAGCCTATCAAAGTCAAGAAAAGACTTCGTCCAGGCCATGACCTGCGCGATCACCAAGCCCAGAGGCACCCCCACAATCACCGCAGCTATCCCAAGGAAGATAGCATCTCCTATAGAAAGGAACACCATCTGCAGACGAGAGATCCCCCTACTCCGGAGCACCGCTATCTCCTGCTGCTGCCGCTGGAGCAGCATCCCGGCCATCTGCCATATAAAGTAGAACACCAACGCAACCAGCGGCAGACTGAACAGCAGAAGAGTTATGCTCAGGATGCTTACCTGCCGCTTCTGCTGCATCAGGGCTTGCTCCGGACTCTTGACTATCTCCGCCCCAGGCAGCGCCCTGCGTATCCTCTCCGTAGCCTCATTCAGGTTGTTGATGATCTGTTGTGACCGCGAGCTCCTTATACCAGCATGATCAAAGGCAAAATACCAGGTGGCATAACTGATAATAGGGTAGTTCCGCAATGCAGCCTCAAAAGACTCCTCAGGCACCAGCACCATGGAGTTGAAGGCCTCTGGAGGGTAAAACCAGAAGTCGCTTGCAGGGTTGCTAGGCCGCCACACACCAGCTATCCTTATAGGGATATTGACCTGCCCAGAAGGAGTGGTCGTGCTAAGCCAGTACAAGTCTCCTACAAGCATAGTGTACTGGTCGGAGGCGTACTGGGTAATCAGTACATCCACAGGCCCTCTCCCACTCCATGGCTTCGGAAGGCTCCCAGCAACGAGCGTTATGTTGGGATAAAGGTCGGTAACAAAGGCAAATCTTTGCCCCGTGATCTCGACCTTACCGTCGCTGGAAAAGACCCTCATCCTCTCAGTAGCCGCATACTTGACCTGCCTGAGTACCGGCAGAGATATGCCCAACTGCTGGACAGACCCTATCTGCTGATCTGCCTTGTGGTAGTCGTTCCATGTCATGGAAGGCCCAGAAGACCCCTGATAGCCATATATAAACGAGAACGGGGGTGTGTTACTGTCCTCATTACTAGCTTCCAGGCTCCGCAACAGGGCCTTATAACCTGCCCACTCAGAGTACATAGGTATGCTGGTAACCAATCCTACCGCCAGGGTAATCCCCAGCCAGGCCACGAGCACAAGATATATCTGTCCTCTTAGCCTGTTAACTATTAGCTGCAGGAGCGAAGCGAACGCCGGCAACGGCACTTCCACATACTTCACCTTAGCCATCTGCGCGGCTCTTCTCCAGATAGTATTCTCTATATCTTTCATGCAAAGTTATCATAGTGGTCGGTATTATTCTATATCTGTCCTCCAGATTTTGCAGGTAAGTGATCATGGTCTCTACTGACTTTATCGTCTTGGCGTCAGACCGGTAGTCCACATGGTTGGACGTAGTAGCACATATAGCCTTAAACTCAGCTCCCTCCGACTCCAGACTGGCAAGCAGAGCGTCGATTATAGGTTTGTGCACTGAATCAAAGCTCCCGGACTCTATAACCAGCTCCGGTACCACACCAGCATATAGGGTTCTACCCTCCCTCATAGTAGACAACGGTATCTCCAGAAACTCCAGGTTACCCACCTTCAGCCTGTTGTGTGGATCCACATAGTGGGGGAAATTGGGCGCATTCACCCACACCGCCGAGCGCCTCGGTAAGTTCCTACCCGGACTGGATAGCGAGCCTTGGGTGAAACCCAGATTATAAAGTAGCTGATAAGTAGCATCGCTTGCCGAGAACTGAGCCGCCCTGAAGGATCTAGGACGTCTACCAAGAGCATCGGCAAACCTATGCATTGATTCTTCGATTATCTCACGCTGCTCATCAACCCCATAAGTACCCAGATCACGCTTGTACTTGGAACCTCTCATGCTAGGAGGATCTACATACAGCCCCACCTCCACGCGCTTGCCCCAGAACTCCTCCAGCAGAGGGGATTGCTCCTCAGCGCACTCCGGAGAAGCAAGGAGAGTAACCGCAAAGCCGTTATTGAGCATCAATGTACAGAAACCATCTATCGACCGAGCACTCTGCTCCCAGGTCTGTGGGGCGTCGAACTGGGCCTTCAAAGAAGGTACTCGACATTCCATCGTAAAGACTACGTACAGATCCTCCATGATGATAACCTTTCACACACCGCTTTTGTTAGGGCATCCTTCTTGCAGTATTTTATGGCTAAGTAAACAAAACACCAAGTAGAAGTCTGGTTTATACTACAAACCATCAACGTCAGGAGGGCCAAAATGAAGCTGATTATGGACATAAACGAAGCGCTGCAGCAGAAGGGAATGGATACCGCAAAGCTCGCAGAGGCCGCTAAAATCCCACCTCCATTGGCAGACCAGATCCTGCAGGGGCAATCCGTGCAGATAGACCTGCCGACTCTCAGTAGGATCTGCACGGCGCTCGGTGTACTGCCTCACCAAATAGTGAAGTCGGTCGAGGAGAAGCAACCAAGCGCCTCAGAAGGCAAGTGGCCCAGAGCTATAGAAGAGGAGGTAGAGGTCGCAGGGGCAACCGCCACAAGCGAGCCAGATCTTGAACAGCCAACAGAGACGAAGATCATATAATCTTCGCCTCCTGTCGAACACATGACTTTTGCGCTGAGGTTATTAGTAGACCTACTGACCTGCAGGTTTTGCTTTGCCCGCCTGCATTCTCCCCGCCTCTTCCATGCTCTCGGCAGCCGTAACAGGTAGATCGCCAAGTTTGGGAATGCCCTTTAACTCAAGCTCCTCCGCAAAGTGACAGGCTGCCCAGTGGTCGGGTCCCACCAGTCTCAGGGGTGGCCTCTCCCTCTTGCATATCTCCTGAGCATATGGGCATCTAGGATGGAAGTAGCATCCCGAAGGCGGGTTGGCAGGGCTGGGAACATCTCCCGGCAGCCTTATCGGACGAGTACGATTTCTCGGGTCGGGCTTAGGAATAGCCGCCAGCAACGCCTCAGTATAAGGCATCTTCGGGTTACTGAACAGCTCCTCCGTGGGAGCCATCTCCACCACATAGCCCACATACATCACGGCCACCCGATCGGAGATGTGCTCCACAACACTCAGATCGTGGGCCACAAAGATATACGTCAGGTTGTACCTTTCCTGCAGTTCCTCCAAAAGGTTGAGCACCTGAGCCTGCACCGATACATCGAGTGCCGAGACAGGCTCATCGCAGATTATAAGCTTAGGATTCAAAGCTAAAGCTCTTGCTATACCTATACGCTGCCTCTGACCGCCGCTGAAGGCATGGGGATAACGGCTTGCATACTCAGGCCGTAGCCCTACCTCGGTCAGCAGCTCGGCAACCCGATCCTTCAGAGCTCTTCCCTTGGCTACTTTGTTGATAACCAGAGGCTCCGCTATGATTCTTCCGACAGTCATTCTTGGATCGAGCGAGGAGAACGGATCCTGGAAGATCATCTGCATGTTGCGGCGAAGTCGTCGGAGCTGCTCACCTTGCAGCTGTTCAACGTGCACGGGCCCCATATCTGGATCGTTGAATATAATCTCCCCCTCCGTGGGATCAAGCAGCCTGATTATAGTTCTGCCCGTGGTACTCTTACCACAACCACTTTCTCCCACCAAGCCAAGCGTCTCACCTTCCCTAACATATAGATCTATGCCATCAACAGCCTTTACATAGCCAACTACTCTACGTAGCAAACCACCATGTATCGGGAAGTGCTTCTTGAGGCCTCGAACCTCAAGCAGGATATTGTCGTTCTTACCATTATTGCTCATACATCTTACCTCACAAAGGCAAAATATCCTTCTGCACCAATAGCCCTAAGTAGTAACAGCAGTTCCACCAGATGTAGCAGGTTGCGCCACCGACTCCACGCTACCTGGATAAAGATGACATCTAACCGTGTGCTTGGAGTTGCCATTTACCGGAGCTTCAGCAGGCATAATCTTATCACACAGCCCAGGCATGAAACTCGGGCATCTAGGATGGAAAGGACATCCTGTTACAGTCGAGTAGGGGTCAGGGACGCTGCCCTTTATCACCTCGAGCCTCTTCCTCTTCTTCTGTCCGATCCTAGGAATCGACCTCAGCAGTGCAATAGTGTATGGGTGCTTAGGGTTGTAGAAGATATCATCGACAGGGGCTCGCTCCACCACACGCCCTAGGTACATCACCGCAACCTCGTCGCACATCTGGGCTACCACACCCATGTTATGCGTTACGAACATGATAGATGTACCTATCTCGGCCTGCAGTTCCCTCATCAGATCAAGGATAACTGCCTCCGTCGTCACATCAAGCGCCGTTGTAGGCTCGTCTGCTATAAGCAGCACGGGCGTACAGGACAGAGCCAGCGCGATCATAGCGCGCTGGCGCATACCACCGCTCAGCTCGTGCGGGTAACTATCCGCTATCCTCTCAGGGTTAGGCATGCCCACTCTTCGAAGTATGTCTACCGCCCTTCTACGAGCCTCTTTCTTATCAGGGGTCTGGTGTAGAAGGATAGCCTCCATGATCTGGTCGCCAATTGTGTATACGGGGTTGAGTGAGGTCATAGGCTCCTGGAATATCATGGAGATATCATCACCCCGTATATTACGCATCTCGTCACTGTTGCGTCCCAGCTTGAGGATATCAATGGGGTCATCATCAGGGTTTCTCTTGAACAGGATCTGCCCCTTTTCTATTTTTCCAGGAGGCGGTACTAGCTGCAGGATAGAGAGTCCGGTCTGGCTTTTACCGCAACCACTCTCACCTACTATACCCAGCACCTTTCCCCTAGGTATGCTGAAGCTCACCCCGTTCAGGGCTCGAACGACCCCTACCTGAGTGTAGAAATTAAGGTAGAGATCCCTAACCTCCACCACATAGTCGGCTTCTTGTGAGGTACTCTCTGTGGTCTTCACTTGATTTTTTGTTACAGGTTCAGCCATGTTCTTACCCCCAACCTACAAATCTAGCTGTACGGGTCAACGGCATCTCGCAGACCATCGGCCAGGAACTGGTAGCAAAGGACCGCAAAGATCACCGTCGCCGCGGGAATAAGCATCCACGGATGCTGAATGATGTTCTGCACGTTCTGAGCGTCCCTCAGCAATACTCCCCAGCTGACTGCCGGCGGCAGCATGCCAAGACCGAGGAAGCTCAGCGTCGTCTCACCAATTATGGATGCTGGCACCGCCAACGCAGCTACAACGATTATGTGGCTTATTGAGTTGGGAAGTAGATGGGTAAGAATTATCCGCATATGGGAAGCGCCTGCTACCCTAGCTGCAGCTGTGTAATCCAGTGTCCTGTAGGCCATTACCTTGGCCCTCACCTGGCGAGCCAGACCCGTCCAGGAAACCAGCGAGAGCACTATAGTGATCAGGAAAAACCTCTGTACCACCGTCATCTCTCTGGGTAGAGCAGCCGCCATAGCCGCCCATAGAGGTAGCGTAGGCATGGAGGATATAATCTCGATAAGTCTTTGTATAAGATTATCTATAGCCCCGCCAAAATAGCCTGAAGCAGTACCAAGAATAGATCCAATTATTATCGATAGCAACACACCTACTAGACCGACGCTAAGAGAAATCCTAGACCCATAAACAGTGCGGGAGAACATGTCTCTTCCCTGGGAATCGGCACCAAACAGATATAACTTAGCTAACTGGTTTTGCCCAGCTGTTACTTCCTCTTCCTGGTTTTCCTGGCTTACATTTCCAAGACCAAATAGGTGAATGTTTGTCGGGAAGATTCCAAACAGCTTGTATTTAAAACCACGAACAAAGAACTTGATGGGTACCGCCTTGCTACAATCCTGCTTATAGACAAGCGTAAATGAGGATGTATCCAGTTCCTGGGTCACAGGACATATAGAAGGTCTACCATTTATGAACTTAATAGGTGTAGGGCTAGCCCAAGAGAAGTTTGTGTCTATTTGATCATAAGGGTAGGGCGATATAAACGGGGCAAAGATAGCGATTAAATATGATATAGCCAGTACTACTAAGCCAGTAAGAGATAGCTTATTCTGCGCAAACCTCCTGGCCATAAGCCGCCATTGAGATATCTGCCCTACATCTTTCTTCTTAGATAATTTTCTAGCCTCGGGTGTTGCTACTTTAGCTGCTGTAGCCATAAAACTCCCCCTTCACCGTTTCAAACATACTACTCTAGCCTCACTCTAGGATCAACCCAAGCCAGCAGTAGATCTGCTAACAAATTACCTATTACCAACAATATAGAAAGCATCATCAAGAAAGTGATTGCCAAATACATGTCCTTATTGATCAAAGCATTTACAAACATGGGTCCGGTAGTCGGCAAGTTTAAGACGATAGAAGCTGTAACCTCAGCTGAGATCAAAGCCGGTAACACACCTCCCAACGCCATTATTAATGGATGAAGGGCATTACGCACCGCATGCTTCCATATAACCACGTTTTCCTTGAGTCCCTTGGCACGAGCAGTTTGTATATATTGCTGGTTCAGAACATCCAAGAGGTTGGCCCTCATCACCCTGGTGTTCCAAGCAGTACTACCAGCAGACACCACAATGATAGGTATCCATAGATGCTTAAGCATATCCACAAACTTGTCCCATCCCCACGGAGCATTCTGATACTGAGAAGAGAACAGTCCGCCCACGTCCGCATTCAAGTACCTAGCGGCAAAGACCATTAGTAGTAATGCCAACAGGAATTCGGGAACAGAAACACCTATGAATTGAATCACAGTGATGATGTAATCCGGAATCGTATATCGATGCGTAGCGGAATAAACTCCAAGAGGAATGGAGACAAGCCAAGCAAAGAGCAAAGCAAAGCCAGAGATCATTACAGAGTAACCAAGTCTGCTCCATATGAGCTGAGAAACCGGCACTCCCTGTTGGAAGGAGTCCCCAAAGTCTCCTCGCACAGCTCCAGAAATCCACTTCCAGTAGCGGACGTACCATGGGTCACCAAGTCCGTACTGCTCCTTAAGAGCTTGTATTTGTTGCACGGACATATCTCCTCCCATGTTTCTAAGCTGCTGGATGCGGGCATCCAGAGCTGAGCCAGGAGGAAGCTCTATAAGGAAGAAACTTATCAGGGATATAAACCAAAGAGTAAAGACCATATATATGAGGCGCCTAATGATGAAGTTCGTCATTCTCGGACCCCCTTATATAAAGAAAACAAGCCTTGAAATGCCAGTAATGGGCGGCTGGCTAATCACCAGCCGCCCATCCAGAGATTAGCTCTGGGTGTGCTGATCCGGGTTCTCCCAGTACCAGGTCTCAGGATCATACACCGCGGGGGTCGGGTGAATCCAGGGGTTCACAAACCCACCTTGGCCCCAACTCTTCAGATCATCGTGTGTCGGCCAGTTCCTCAGATCCTTGTGGAACAACTCTATCCTTGGCGTGTTCGCAGCTATACCGCAGAAGTAGGGGCCATTATCAACATGCACCTTGATCATATCCCAAACCAGCTGGGTCCTCTTCATGAAGTCCGGCTCCGTCTTGGTCTGGTCGTACATCTGCCAGATCTTCTTGATGTTGGGGTCGGCCTCCTTGTCAAATGGCCCTATTCTCGGTGGGTTGCGCTTCCAGGGATTCACATCCTTCTGCTGGTTCTCCTTGGGAGTACCCCTCACGTTGTACCAGTTACCATGCAATGGTGCCCATCTAGAGTACTCCATAGGAACAAGCCACTGTGGATACACTAGATGGTTCGGGCCATCACCCACTTCCCATGCGGTCTTCATCAGGATCTTGCCAGCCTGCCACCTGTCATCATAACCGGTAGGTGGCTGAGGCGTCATCCTGGCATTGATGCCCACCGCCTGCCAGTTCTTGGCCAACAGCTCATTCTTGCGAACATGCTCGCCATTCTGCGGCTGGTCAGCTGGGTAGTCTATCGTAATCAGCAACTTCGTGCCATCAGGAAACTCCCTGAATCCATCACCATTGGTATCCTTCAGCCCTATCTCATCCAACAGCTGCTTGGCCTTGTCGGGATTGTACTCTACGGCACTGTCCCTCCAAGACTGATACACCTTCTTGCCTTGATCGTTGATCACGTACTCGATCGCCTTCGGGCTCAAGGTACCAGTAGTCAGCTCACCCGTCTTGAAGTAGATCAGAGTCTGAGCTGTCTGCCTATCAAACGCATGCGACAGAGCCTTCAGGAACTTGGGATTACGCACCAACTCTCTCAGCTTGGCATCCGCAAAGTCATGGTTGAAGAAGTACATCGAGGAGGTACCAGAACCAGAATCCCAGAGTTCAA
This sequence comes from Thermobaculum sp. T2p, assembly GCF_059335935.1. Classification (NCBI taxonomy): domain Bacteria; kingdom Bacillati; phylum Chloroflexota; class Chloroflexia; order Thermobaculales (SeqCode); family Thermobaculaceae (SeqCode); genus Thermobaculum (SeqCode); species Thermobaculum sp. T2p. The sequence continues at coordinate 17,377 of NZ_JANZYQ010000034.1, read as the reverse complement.
GATGCAGGTTGCTCTTGCTCTCGCTCTGCTTGAAGGTGGAGACGTCAGCCAAAGTAAATGGCTGGAAGCCACCATGCGAGAAGTCGCAGTCTCCCTGAGTGGTCTTGAGCTTGAGCACCTCGGGATCCTGGATGTTGGTCATGATAACCGTATCGATGTAAGGCAGCTGGTTGCCCCACTTGTCCACACACCAGTAGTAGGGGTTGCGCTCCCATACCGAGTTACGGTTCTTGGCATAGGACTTGAGCTTCCAACCTGTGAGGGTCGGACACTCTGGGTTGGTTGCAAAGTCCACAGCCTTACCACCAGGATAGCTGAAATCATTGGCCCAGTCCTTCTTCACATTCGGGTTGTACTTCTTGTGGAACTTCTGCGCATAGTGCTTGGGGGCAGCCCAAGTTGGTCCAATTCCTCGCTTGACCCACATCGCCAACCTATCGGCGGTCAGCGGAGTCGGGGAATCGAAGATCATCTGGAAGGTGTAGTCATCCACCTTCTTGAACTTGGCCAATGTACCCTTGCCAGACCTAGCCTCGTCAGGCGGCCCCTCACCAACCTCATCATTTAGAACCATATCCTCCCACCAGAAGAGGATGTCGTCCACGGTGAAGGGCTGACCATCAGACCACTTGATGCCCTCCCTGATGTGGAAGGTCCAGGTGGATAGATCCTCGTTGGCCTCCCAGGACTCCACCCAACCACCACTGATCGCCAACCCATCCTTGTGCCACCTCAATGGCGAGTTGCCGTACATAGACTCCTGAATCAGGTGAGTCGTACCCCAGTCGTCGCTGCTAGAACACAGCTGCCTTAGGGTTCCACCGTACTTACCCTCCTTGAGCCAGGGATGAGGTACCACATATGGGTTCTTGGGTAGCCTCTCCTGCACTGGTGGCAGCTTGCCTGCCTTGACCATCTCAGCCAGCATCGGAGCTTCCTTCAAGGTGGATGGTGCCGCAGGCGGCTTGATGATCTGCACACCCGTGGTACCTTCTGGCTGCCCAGTAGTGGCGGTCACAGTGGCCCCCACCGCCGGCGGAGTCATGCCAGCTGAAGGAGATGGGCTAGCTGCCGAAGGGGACGGACTAGCCGCTGACGGGGAAGGGCTGGCACCAGATGGGGATGGGGATGGACTAGCTGCTGAAGGGGAAGGCGAAGCCCCAGTAGATGCTGTGGGTGTGGTACCAGTGGTACCTCCACCACAGGCCACTAGGATCGCGCTCCCAGCAGCTACAGCCGAGAACTTCAGGAACCTTCTCCTGCTTAGCTTTTCTTTAGTTGTTGTCACTATCTACTACCTCCCTTTGGAAGTAATTAAGGTTTCTATAAGTAATGGAATAAACCTGATTGCCACTTATTGCTACCCAGCTCCTGCCGATTAACATCACTCCTTTCAAAGATATATGGTTTCTGAATATTAATATTTGTGAGGAGGGTTGTCAATTGCTATTTTGATATGATCAAGTTCGAACTGCCACTTTCCTCCTGCTAACATTGTATATAAACCCGTTTTGCCGTCAGGTCAAGTATTGTCATCCAAATTCTAACCAAATACTGACATTGTTGCTCATATAGGGCATAATTGACGTCGAAATCGTGCGCTGCTGCAATCCTAGCATGGAGTATAAGGTTATGTATATCGGAGTGTTGACAGCTCCAATTCGTGAAAAACCGTTATCGGAAGTAATCTCCTGGGCATCTTCCAACAATATAGCTGGTCTAGAGGTAGATGTAAGCTCAGGTTCTCACCTAGATGCAACTACCGCTGGAGAGGTGGTAGTAGAGAACACCCTAGAACTGCTCAAAAAGCATAATGTCAAGATATCCGCATTAGCCGCCTACACAGCCCTGACAGGCACAACTCCTGAAAAGATCGAGATCAACCGCAAGTTTCTAGAGAGAGCCATAGCCCTAGCAACACGACTTGGTGTTGACACGATATGTACCCTGGGCGGCTTCCCCTCCACAGGGAAAGATCGATTCAGGACAATAAAAGAGGACCTGGCTTACATCCTCAAACCACTACTTGAACGCGCCCAACAGCACAACATACGCATCGCACTCGAGAACTGGTACGCTACTAATCTCCAAAATCTAGACCATTGGGTAGCATTGTTCGAGGCTCTTCCAAATGAAAATCTAGGACTCAACTTCGACCCCTCCCACCTAGCTTGGCAGGGTATAGATCCAATCGGAGCCATATACGAGTTCCGAGATCGTATATTTCACTTTCACGCAAAGGATGTAACAATAAACCCGTCTCTCCGATCACGAAGAGGTATATTAGGAGAGGGATGGTGGAGATATGTCCTCCCAGGATACGGAGTTCTGCAATGGGGGGAGATCATAGGTGCCCTTAGAGATATCGGCTACGACGGTGCCATCTCTATCGAGCACGAAGACAGAGCCTTTCCTACTGAAGAAGGCTTTATCAGAGCTTCCAGGTTCCTATCGGAATTGATCTGATCAAACTATGTGATCACAAAATACAGGTAAGTGGAGGAGGATCCATAAGAAGATGCAAGAAGGGCAAGCCAATATACGTGTAGCGATGATAGGATGCGGAGCCGTAGCCAGGTGGCACGCCTCTACCCTATATCGTATTCCGGGAGTAGAGATCGTAGCCCTGGTTGACCCTAGTCAAGATAACCTCAATGCCATGGTCAAGTGGATTCCCCAGCTGTCGAATGTCCCCACTTTCTCAGGACCAGAGGAGATGTTCAAGGCTATCGCTCCAGACGCCGTGGAGATCTGTACTCCGCACACCCTGCATTACGAGCACGTGGTCATGGCTCTGGAGCAAGGAGCTCATGTCCTGTGCGAAAAACCCCTAGCTTGTAGCGTGGAACATGCTCAGGATATCAAACAGAGAGCCCAAGACACTGGTAAGGTCGTTATGGTTAGCTACCAAAGACGACTCGACCCAGGCTACAACTACATCAAGAATGCCATAACTAACGGGGAGATCGGAGATATACAGACTATCTCTGTGATCTGCTGTCAGGCATGGAAGAAAGGCACTACAGGCACCTGGAGACAGAACCCAGAGCTTTCCGGGGGCGGTATGCTCATGGACAGTGGCAGTCACCTGGCAGATGTGCTGCTCTGGTTAACTTCACAACCTATAGAGAGTGTATACTCCACTGTGGATAATTGTGACACCCCGGTTGATATAAACAGTACCAGCACGATCAAATTCACCAATGGCATACAGGCTCAGTTTACTGTCAATGGAAATCTACCAATCACTTGGATAGAAGAAGTACTCATAGTAGGTACCGAGGGCATACTAAAGTACGAAAGTGACCCACAGCACCCATGGAGAACCGGCAGAATAACCCACACCAAGGATGGCAACTTGATCCAGCCTCTAAGGCTTCAGATGTATTCTAGTCCAGATGAGGCTTGGATAGCTGCCATTAGGGGCGAAGGAGAAAATCCATCACCTCCTGACGCCGGGGTAAGGGTGGCAGAACTGACCGCTGCCATCTACGAATCTGCTCGTACAGGTCAAGCTATAAAGATATCAGGCACATCGCCAGTAGAGCGATGAAGGAGCTTAAGACCGATATCCTGATAGTAGGTGGAGGGCTGGGGGGAGTAGCTGCTGCGCTCTCAGCTCTCCGCATGGGCAGGAAGGTTCTACTCAGCGAGGAGACCGATTGGCTGGGAGGTCAGCTTACTTCTCAGGGCGTGCCTCCTGATGAGCATCCCTGGATAGAGGCCACGGGTTGTACGGCAAGCTACAGGCTCCTGAGAACCAAGATCAGAGATTACTACAGGCGCAACTATCCACTATTAGCATCCCCCAAGCAAGATCCCTACCTCAACCCAGGCAAAGGCAACGTTAGCGCCCTGTGCCACGAACCCAGAGTGGCCCTGGCCGTGATTGAGGAGCTCCTATCTCCCTACCATGCCACAGGGCGACTGACAGTGCTCCAGGAACACAGGCCAGTGGCTGCCGAGAGCGATGGGGACACCGTGCGGTCGGTCACTCTGGAAGCGCTCAGGTCTCAGGAGAGGTTACAGGTACATGCCGACTACATACTGGATGCCACAGAACTAGGTGATATCCTCGAGCTGGCAGAGATAGAGCACGTGATAGGAGCTGAAAGCCAGGCACAGACCGGCGAACCTCATGCCCTGGAGGGTGATCCCAATCCCCTGGACCAGCAGGCCATTACCTGGTGCTTTGCGCTGGACTTCATCGAGGGTGAGGACCACACAATAGACAAACCCTCTGAATACGACTTCTGGAGGAACTACCAGGCCTCTTTCTGGCCTGGCAAGCAGTTGGGCTGGACCGACGTGCATCCCCAGACCTTAGAGCCCAGAACTCACAAGCTCTTTGATCCCCAAAGTAACTTTGACCTCTGGAGGTACAGGCGGATCTTCTTTCGAGGGCACTATCCAGAGGGTGCCTATCCCAGCGACATCACCCTAGTCAACTGGCCACAGAACGATTACTGGCTGGGGCCCATCGTAGGAGTATCCCCACAAGAGAGAGACTTCCACCTACATCAGGCACACCAACTGAGCCTGTCACTGTTGTACTGGATGCAGACTGAGGCTCCCAGGCATGATGGTGGCTATGGCTATCCTGAGCTGAGGTTACGCGGGGACGTGCTTGGGGCCAATAGACTGGCCAAGCACGTGTATGTGCGTGAGAGCAGGAGGATAAAGGCAGAGTTCACGGTGCTGGAGCAACATGTGGGTGTGGAGGCCAGGGGCAAGCTACGAGGGGCAGAGGCTTTTGCCGACTCCGTAGGAGTGGGAAGCTACAGAATAGACCTGCATCCCAGCACCGGCGGCAGAACCTATATAGATATAAGCAGCTATCCCTTCCAGATACCCCTTGGAGCCCTGATCCCTATAAGGGTGGAGAACGTACTACCAGCCTGTAAGAACCTGGGTGTAACTCACATCACCAACGGTTGTTACAGGCTGCATCCTGTGGAGTGGAACATAGGAGAAGCAGCTGGAGCTCTGGCTGCCTACTGCCTGGAGCACGGCCTCACACCAAGGGCAGTCAGGAATATGCAGCAGCACCTGGCAGACTTCCAACACATGCTGCAGAACAAGCTTGGCTTCCAGCTGGCTTGGCCAGAGGAGATACGCATCATACCCAAATAGAGCTTCTATAGCTTATACAAATTGTGCCTTATCCAGTCCACAGCTAGCTGAGCAGCCCTAGCTCTATGGCTCACCCTATTCTTTTCCAACAGATCCAGCTCAGCAAACGTCTTCCCAATCTCAGGCAAGTAGAATATAGGATCGTAACCAAAACCATGGCTACCCCTAGGATGATCGATGATTACTCCCTGTACCTCCCCCCTGAATAAGTGCTCATCCCCATAACGGTCGATAAGTGCTATAACACACACGAACCGCGCGCTCTTGTTGGGTGACGAGGTCTTGTTCAACCTCTCTATCAAAAGCTTATTTCGCTCCGCATCAGATATCTGCTCTCCGGCCCAACGTTTAGATCTTACACCTGGTTCTCCTCCTAGAGCTTCTACTTCCAACCCTGAATCATCGGCAAGGGATGGGATGCCAGTCATATCCCAACAATACCTGGCCTTGATTAGAGCATTCTCCTCAAAAGTACTGCCTGTCTCCTCGGGAGCCTGCTCAATTCCGACATCCCTCATAGAGACGATTTCTATCCCAAGACCACTCAGTAACTCCTGATATTCAGCCAGTTTACCAGGGTTATCTGATGCTATGAGCAGCTTACTCAACCTCATCACCGACCTTTACCGCTAATGCTTCCCGAACAACCTCAAACCTTTCAGTTTGGAACTCGTCCAGTTCACCATCTACGCTAAAAGGCATAACTGGTTCAGAGTGTATCTCAACAGAAGATGCCTGCTTGTAAAACACAGCCTCAGAATCAAGGTGACTACCTATAAGTATTCTCGGCAATACTGGAGCCAAAGACAATAACTGCTGATCCTTTATCCCCACGATATCCATCAAGCCATCATCTAGTTGTGCCAGGGGAGCCAAAGGGATCCCTCCTCCAGAGTACTTCGCATTTGCGACTGTAAGGTTTAGCAGTCTGAGATCTACCACCTCTCCATCCAACTTAAGGGTTACATCGTAACGAGGCAAATCTCTGAGCACCTCTATCGATGCCCTCCAGTATGAGAGCACGCCTTTCTTCCCAGTCTGCTCCTCAACTCCTTGTGCTATCTCCCCAGAGAAACCACCATTAGCCTGGTTTAGGATAGTCCTTTCGCCAGACCTGATAAGATCTATCCTCTTTACCTTGCCATCTACGGCCACCTTTATGGCATCCTCCAGATCAGTCGATACACCAACTGTCTTAGCAAAGTCGTTACAAGTTCCAAGAGGAAGAACGGCCATAACAGCACCTGAACCTGACCTGAAGATAGCATTTGCCACGCTGCTAAGCGTACCGTCTCCCCCAGCAGCGATTACCAGATCTGACTCGGCTATTTTGGCATGCGATTTTTCTAGAAGCCCTATATCAACGAATTCCGGAAACAACCCGTAGTCAGCAAAATATTGCTTGATCTCATCACGGGCTCTAGCTGTTCCACTCTTACTGTTAATAAAAACGATCGCTCTCAAGCACAACCTCTCTAAAGAGATTTCTGAATCTACTCAAAATTATGATCTATATTAGATAATTAGCAAAAGAGCCTTTTGGTGCTATAATTTTGCCCTATCTCTGCAGAGACATAAACTAATAGCCAATCTAGTAAGGACGAGAACATGCTTGCAAGAGACATAATGACCACTCCGGTTGTCACCGTTACTGCTGATATGAGCATAAGAGATCTAGCTAAGATTCTTACCGAAAAAGGCATCAGTGGTGCCCCCGTGGTAGACAACAGTGGCCGTGTAGTAGGTATAGTCAGCGAAGCGGATGTGATAGCCAAAAATGGATTCACGGTAGCAGATGTAATGCAGAATCAGGTCATCTCAGCAAGCGAAGACACCCCAGTAGAGGTTATCTGTAGTCTTATGACAAACAACAAGATCAACAGAGTTCCCGTCTTATCAGGGGACAGACTAGTCGGAATAGTCACACGTGCAGACATAGTTAGGGCTATAGCCAAGGGCTATATAGAAGCAGGTATGCAAGCAGATAAAACTATTCAGAGTGCATAGCTTAACTTGCCTAAAGCTAGTGATCATCCTATAGATGAAAAACTTCTATGGAAACTATGGCAAGCTGGTAAAATTCCCAGTCACTGCTTAACCTCGAACTTAGCTCCAATACAAATTATCTCTAGAGGTAGATGGAGTGGGGGCTACGGCCCTGATTTTAGAGACGCTCTTATACTCCTAGGTAACAAGCAATTACTTCGAGGAGACATCGAGCTCCACGTAAGGATGTCCGATTGGTACAGACACAACCACCAGTCAAACCCACTTTACGAAAATGTCATACTACACGTTGTCTGGGAGCTGGATGTACCATCCCCTTCAAAATATCCATCCTTGGAACTATCACGTTTTATGACATTTGAAGAATTACTTATAGCTGGCCATAAGGTCGATCTTACAGAGAACCCATGTGTGAGGATAAGCCAAAATGACCCCGAAGCATTAAGATCGACCATTGATTCTGCTGCTGACGAACGTTTTGAGGGTTGGTGCAGAAGATTTGAAGGAGATCTATCTTATGAGCATAGCGACCAGGTCATATACGTCGCCCTCATGGAATCTCTGGGATATTCAGCCAACAAACTTCCATTTAGACTATTAGCCGAATCCATCCACGTAAAGACATTGCTGGGGCTAACTCCTGGGGAAATTTTTGACCTACTTTACACTTCTTCCGGATTGGCAGGCAACTCTGAGGGAGCAGTGATATCCAGCTACCAGTGGAACCTTGCGAGGATGAGGCCACTCAACCATCCTAGGCGTAGGTTAGCTGGAATGGCAGAGATACTTCACAGAGCATATACGGAGAGTAATAGCCTGTCTGATTACCTGCGTGTGAGCTCAAAGTCCTATATCACACTTGTCAAAAAATTAGTGGTATTCGACTCCCGAGGTATAGCTCTTATAGGTCGTGGCAGAGCGATGGAGATGATAGTCAATGTAGTGCTACCTTTCAACGTCGCGCTAGGAAGACATACAGAGGACCAGCAAATTGAGTCTCTCGCGACTCAGATTTGGCAGGAGATCCCACTGCTACCCACCAACAAAATAGACAGGCTAATGCGGTCTAACTTAAAGCTCCAGAATCCCAGCAAGCTTATATACAAAGCAAGACATCAACAGGGATTACTACAAATTTATAAAAAGTTCTGCCGCTATCAGATGTGTGCTCATTGCCCGTTAGGTAAACTAGCTTCAGATCACACAACCCAGATCCTTGACGACAGATAAAAACTCTACGTACCATTTCGTGAAGGTTATTGCAACTGGACACATATAAACCTTAGTATTTCATTTGCCCGACTGGAGGATAAATAGAAATGAAAGTAGTACTACTCAAGGACGTCCCAGGTGTAGGTAGCGCCGGGACAGTAAAAGAGGTAGCAGATGGGTATGCACGCAACTTCCTGTTACCACGCAAGCTAGCAGCTCCTGCTACTCAAGCAGCCCTCAAGCAAGTGGAGCAGATCAAGGCAGCTGAGCAGAGGCGCCAGGAGAAAGCAGAAGCCCAAACCGCAGAGCTTGCCAGCAAGATCAATGGGCAAGAGTTGCAATTCAAGGTAAGGACCGGAAGCGAAGGCAGGCTCTATGGATCGATAACTAATGCTGATATAGCCGAGGTGCTTTCCAGGCAGATCGGTGTAGAGATAGATAAGCGCAAGATAGTTCTCGAAGAACCTATTCACATGATAGGTACATTTGAAGTGCCAGTTAAGCTATCTTCTAACCATACACCAAAGATAAAAGTAGTAGTGGAATCGGAGTCCTAAATTGATAGAGACGCTGGAGAAGCTACCACCACATAGTATAGAAGCTGAGCAATCACTTCTGGGTAGCCTCCTGCTGGATCGAGATGCGATCATAAAAGTCGCACCTTTCCTTAGACCTGAAGACTTTTATAGAGAGGCTCACGCTCGCATATATGAAGCCATACTCGATCTATATAATAGGCGTGAGCCTCCCGACCTAGTCACCATTCATGAAGAACTATCGCGACGAGGATACGCAGAGGAAGTAGGCGGAGCCAGTTATCTAACTTGGCTTATGAACTCAGTACCTACCAGCGTCCACGTTGAATACTACGGGCGCATAATAGAGAGAACTGCGATCCTTCGCAGACTGATATCAGCCGGTAGCGAGATTGCCGGTCTAGGCTATGAAGAAGGGTTAGAGGTTGACGAAGCCCTTGACAGAGCAGAGCAGATACTCTATCGCGTTGCTCAAAATCGGAGTACCAAAGACTTTATATCTCTCCGAGACGCTCTGGCAGAGTTCTTCGACAAGCTGGACTACCAGCATCAACATAGGGGTGAAATAGTCGGCATCCCCACAGGATTCAGAGATCTTGACCAACTGACAGGAGGACTACAGAGATCCGACCTTGTTATAGTGGCTGCAAGACCTAGCGTAGGTAAAACTGCTTTTGCCATGTGTATGGCAGCCAACGCGGCAATCAAACACAACGTACCCGTAGGTATATTCAGCCTGGAAATGAGTGCTGAGCAGCTCGTGCTCAGACTGCTGGCTATGGAAACCGGAATTGACTCTCATCGCCTTAGGATGGGCTTCCTGGATGATGAGGAGTGGGATAAGCTCATACGAGCTATTGGCAGGCTCTCGGAGGTGCCGATATTTATAGACGATACATCCGCAGCCTCATCGCAAGAGCTGCGCAGCAAGGCACGCAGGTTGCATGCGCAGAAAGGCGTACAGATGATAGTCATAGACTATCTGCAACTTATGCAAAGTGGCAGGACAGATAACAGAGTCCAAGAAATATCTGAGATCAGCAGAGGGCTCAAGGGATTGGCCAGAGAACTCAATATACCGGTCGTAGCACTATCCCAGCTAAGCAGGGCCGTGGAACAACGGCAGGATCATCGTCCACAGCTGTCAGATCTTCGAGAATCAGGTAGCATAGAACAAGATGCAGATGTTGTGATGTTTATATATAGAGAAGAGATATATAACCCTGAAACCGACAAAAAGAACATAGCTGAGATACATGTTGCAAAACATCGCAACGGACCCGTGGGTATAGTGCCCTTGCGCTTTTTTAAGGACACTACCAGGTTTGCAGACCTGGAGACCTTCAGGGAACCAGATATTTAGCGTTTGGGTGATATATATGGCCAGAGAACTAAGTGAAATACTCAAAGAGCTCTCTAAGAAGATACCCAAGAATTCCTATAATCCAGTGGCTTTGCCAAAAGAGCTCCTAGAAGAACAGACTAAAAAAAACGAAAACGACTGCCCTATATGTGGTGGGGTAGGATGGCTCAGGCTTGACGTTCCCGTAGATCATCCCAACTTTGGTAAGCTGTGGCCATGCAAGTGCTACTCACGAAGAAAAGAGGAATTAATGCGCAAAGAGCTCGAAGAGCTCAGCAATATGAGCCACTTGAGGCAGAAGACTTTCGATAATTTCGACCCGTCAGTACATCCATCAGCGGCCACAGCGTTCGAAGCCACCAAACAATACGCTGAAAACCCACATGGCTGGATCATGCTGTGCGGACCATGCGGCAGCGGTAAGACTCACTTGGCTGCTGCTATAGTAAACTATTCTATAAGCGTCCGCCAAAGCAACAGCCTGTTTATGATAGTACCGGATCTGCTGGATTACTTGAGAGAGACTTTCAACCCCAAATCCGATATAACCTATGACGAGCGTTTCTTGATGATTCGAGAGGTACCTTTATTGGTTCTGGACGATCTCGGTACTGAGAATGCTACAAGCTGGGCAAGAGAAAAGCTCTACCAACTGATAAACCATAGATACAACTCTCAAATGCCTACCGTGATCACTACTAACCAGCCGCCTGAGGCCATAGACGATCGTATCCGATCCAGGCTTTCTGATACCAGGTTAGTTATGCACATAGTATTGGACGCGCCAGACTACAGGTATCAGCAGGGTAAGCACCCTCCCACCAGAAAAAGTCAACGGAAAGTATACGCCTGGCCCTAGAGCACATACTTATACACGCTTCCATAAATTGATATACTGCTACAAGTAGAGTTTCGTCCCTTATGGAGCAGCTTCAGCGTGACCGAAGTAATAGGTCGCACAAATCATATCAGTCCTTTACTGTCGATAATAGACATCCTAGTAGTAGCGGCCATATTCTATTGGATACTAGGACTCGTTAAAGGCACAAGGGCTGTACCAGTACTTAGAGGATTAGCCATAATCCTGGTATCTTCTGTAGCGCTCCTGATAATTTTCCAAATTACGCCCTTCAAGCTCCGAGCTCTGGACTTCCTGCTTCAAAGAGCACTACTCCCAGGATTCGTAGTAGCTATCCCAGTTATATTCCAGCCGGAGCTTAGGAGGGCTTTAGAGAGAATAGGCACATCCACTACATTCTCAGCCCTCTACAGCCATTCTGAAACAGATGAGATAACTAAGTTGGCCCAAAACATAACAAAGGCTGTAACCGATCTCGCAGATAGAAGAATAGGTGCGCTTATAGTCATTGAGCGAGAGACAGGACTTGAGGATATAGCAGACACAGGGACAAGGATCGACGCCTGTGTAGATCCAGGACTGCTCGAAAGCATATTTATGCCCAACGGGCCTCTGCATGACGGAGCCGTCATCATCAGCCGAGGCAGGATAGTCGCAGCTGGATGTGTGTTACCCTTAAGTGAGAACATGAGGGTACTGGGAGAAAGAGGAACAAGGCACAGAGCGGCCCTGGGTGTAACCGAGACCTCTGATGCAATAGCAGTGGTGGTCAGCGAGGAAACAGGTGTAATATCTGTAGCCCAAAATGGCAGGTTACTGAGCAACTTTACTGAAGAGAGGCTGATGAGGTTCCTCACAGCAGCTCTCAAACCTAGTTAGATATGAGCACAAGTCTTAGATACTCCAATAAAACCCATATTCCCGCCTACCTTTGGGTAGGAGCTGTATGGATAGTCCTTGCTGAGGTACTACTCTTCCTTAAAGTAGAACCCGTACCCACCTTCTTCACGCCTATAGTATGGACCGGCTATATATTGCTGGTTGATGGGCTAGTCAAGGTCAAAACTGGCAAATCTCTTATAACTACCAGACCCAGCTTGTTTCTTATTATGCTACCCTGGTCCATAATTACGTGGCTAGTATTCGAAGGTTACAACCTGCATCTAAGAAACTGGCAATATTTCGGACTCCCTCAAGACATCACCCTGAGGCTCCTAGGATACATATGGGCATTCGCAACAATAATTCCAGGAGTACTTGAGTCAGCTGACTTCGTCAGAGCTTTCCTAGCTCCAAGAGTAAGGATCAACGAATGGATGCCAAGGCAAAAGTTACTGACTTTATCTATCGTATCAGGAGCTCTATGTTTGATCCTACCTCTACTGATGCCCCAACGAGTGGCAAGCTACATGTTTGCACTTGTCTGGATCGGATTTATCCTGCTGCTCGACCCTGTACTGTACATACTAAACGCGCCTTCCATCATTGGTGACCTAGTAAAAGGCAGGACGACGCGTCTAATAAGCCTGCTTATCGCTGGAGTAATAACCGGAGCGCTATGGGAATTCTGGAACTACTGGGCTGAGGGCAGGTGGAAGTATACCATTCCCTACCCTCTGAGTGCAGGACCTCACTACTTTGAGATGCCTTGGCTAGGTTTCTTTGGTTTCATCCCATTTGCTATAGAGTTGTTTGATCTTACAAGCTTGCTAATGCTTTTCTTAAATAAAACAGGTATCTACCCAAGCAATAAAGTTGATACTCAAGATATACTATCTCTATGAAGGAAGTTCCCTGGAGAAGGATCTTCGTAGCTACGAAGATCCCCAGCTCCAAGCTTGAAGCTATATCTTCCAGATTACCTCGGGCAGCCATAGCCTTAGGCATGGCCATACTGCTATGGCTATATGTCACCTCCACAATAGATACCCAGCGGATACTTTACCCTGCAGTCGAGGTAGAACTCCGTAACCTCCCTCCGGACATGGTACTGGTTAGTAGGGTGCCTACCGTGACTGTAACCATACAACCACTTAGTCCCGTACTAGGAGGACAAATAGACAGGCCCAGAGCTTACGTGGATCTATCCGGGGTAGGTCCCGGAGTACATACTCTCCCAGTACAGGTTGAGGGATTACCAGGAGCACAGATCGTAGATGTCTCACCGAGAAGAGTAAGAGTAATTCTTAGAAAGATACTCTCTAGAAAGTATCCAGTACAAGTCCAGATTAGTCCTCAAGGGATAAACACAAATAGTAAGCTCAAGTTCACTATAGAGCCCAAGGAAGTGACCGTCAGCGGGACTATGAACCAGCTAACAAGAGTACAAAAGGTAGTAGCTAACATCAACCAGCAGACCCTGAACCCTGGGACGGAGATAACAGCAGAGGTACAAGCTTACGACGAAAACAACAAAGTAATCGATAGTGTGACTATTGATCCCCAGCAGGTAAAGATAAGGATAACGACGCAAGAAACACCCACTCCATCCCCATCCTAAAAACCAAACTGGTAACAAATAAGGGCTTGAAGCAAATAGCTTCAAGCCCCTGCACGATTTGAGGTCGGGGCGAGAGGATTTGAACCTCCGACCACCAAGCCCCCAGCTTGGTGCGCTACCAGGCTGCGCCACGCCCCGGCAATCAGATTATACCAAACCCAAGGTGCCGAATTACAAGTGGAGGGGGACCCCCTCCACTTGTCGACACAGAAAGGCTACTTCATCTCAGCCTTGGCACCAGCCTCCTGCAGCTTAGCAACTGCTGCCTGTGCCTCTTCCTTAGATACGCCTTGCTTGACGGGAGCTGGGGCAGACTCAACCAAGTCCTTAGCCTCCTTCAGGCCAAGGCTTGTTAGCTCACGCACCGCCTTGATAACAGCAATCTTGTTGGCTCCTACATCGGTGAGCACGACATCGAACTCAGTCTGCTCCTCTTGCTCCTCAGCGGGAGCAGCGGCACCAGGCGCAGCAGCTACACCAGCTGCAGCTACAGGGGCAACCGCGGTGACACCGAACCTCTCCTCAAGAGCCTTTACCAGCTGAGAAAGTTCCAAGACAGTCATGTTCTCTATAGCTTGAATGATTTCTTCCTGGGAAAGCTTGTTCTCTACAGCCATCTTCCTAACCTCTCCTTTATGTTCAAGACTAATTATATTCTAACCGGCAGCTTCAGCCGGAACACCACCAAGCTGATCTATTCGTGCTTGCAACACGTAAGCTATAGAAGCTACTGCGGCGTTAAGCACTCCTACCAAGTTGGCTATTGGAGCATTCAATCCTCCCACCACCTTGCCAAGCAATACCTCTCTAGGCTCTATGTTAGCCAGATCATTTACAGCCTCAGCCGATATGACTTTGTGCTCAAGCACACCAGCCTTGACGCTGAGAATCCTGGTGGACCTGGCAAAGTCGTTTATGACCTTCGCCACTACCGTGGGGTCTCCAAAGGATACTGCTATAGCTGTTGGCCCCTCCAGGTAGGGATCCAGCCCATCTATACCCGCTGCCTTAGAGGCTATACGGGTAAGGGTGTTCTTAGCAACGTGAAACTCCGCATTAGCCTCACGCATCTTTCTACGCAGCTCATTCATCTGAGCCACGTTCAGCCCCCTATAGTCCGCAAGTATTACTGCGGACGATTTGCTCAGAAGCTCCTGCAGCTCGGCTACAGCAGCCTCTTTCTGAGGATTGGGCATTTCAGTCTTCACCTCCTTTACAATAAAGTAAGCCCCTACCTGCTTGAGACAGGCAGGGGCTTACCACCACACACTTGGTATATACCTTTTACCCACTCCCCTTGCCTCGGCTGGCGATTAACATTAAGCGCTCGAAGCGCACCAGCTGTCTCAGGCAGGCAATGCTTGCAAATTATAGCATTAACTATGCGGCCTTGGCTTCGGCCTGAGCCTCTGACACATCCACCTGAACACTAGGACCCATTGTACTAGTCAGGTAGATACTCCTAATATAGGTACCTTTGGCACCAGAAGGCTTAGCTTTCAAAACGGCATCCATGAGAGCATCGAAGTTCTGCCTAAGCTGTTCCTCTGTAAAGCTGGCCTTTCCTATAGGTACATGCAGTATGCCAGTACGGTCGTTACGGAACTCGACCTTACCCTTACGTATCTCCTGTATTGCCCTAGGCAGGTCCTGTGGCTGGACTATAGTTCCACTTCTAGGGTTGGGCATCAAGCCCCTTCTACCCAGTATTCGACCAAGCCTACCAACCTTGGCCATCATATCAGGAGTAGCCAAGGCAACATCGAAATCCAACCACCCTTCGTTTTCAATCCTGCGTATAAGATCGTCAGAGCCAACATAATCAGCACCGGCTTCTTGAGCTATTCGCTCGGCCTCACCCTGCGCAAAAACTAGTATCCTGACAGGTTTGCCGGTACCAGCCGGAAGAGTCACGGTGCCTCTCACCTGCTGATCAGCATGTCTAGGATCTATCCCCAACCTTAGATGAGCTTCGATAGTAGCGTCAAAATTAGCTGTCTTGGAAGCAGTTTCCTTTACGATCTTTATCGCTTCCTGTGGGGAATAAACCTTCGACTCATCAACTAGCTTAAGAGCCTCTAGATACCTCTTGCCTCTCTTCTTAGCCATTTCTTATACCTCCGTGGTAATAGCGGGATTACCCTCCCACAAAATATATGCAACGTTATACCTTATACTACCTCTATACCCATACTACGAGCAGTACCCTCTATCATCTTCATAGCATGCTCTACATCGTAGGCGTTCAGATCCTTCATCTTAAGCTCAGCAATCTCTCTAATCTGGTCTCTGGTAACACGACCAACCTTTTGGCGATTGGGAACACCTGAGCCCTTTTCGATTCCAGCAGCCTGTAATAGAAGATTAGCAGCAGGTGGAGTCTTTGTAACAAATGTAAAGGACCTGTCTTCGTAAACCGTAACCTCTACTGGTATGATCTGCCCAGCCATAGAGGCCGTCCTCTCGTTATACTCCTTGACGAACTGGGGGATGGAAACCCCATGGGGGGCGAGAGCCGGACCAATTGGCTGGCCAGGAGTTGCCTTACCAGCAGGTAGTTGAAGCTTTACAACTGCTTTTACTTTCTTAGCCACTTTGCACTCCCAAGAAAAGATCTATTATGGAACTATCTTCTCAACCTGAAGGAAATCCAGCTCAACAGGTGTTGGACGCCCAAATATACTAATCAACACCTTGACCTTTCCCTTCTCTTCATTGATCTCGTCCACAGTTCCCTCAAAGTCCGTGAAAGGACCATCCACAATCCTGACCGCCTCTCCAAGCCTGAGGCTCATCTTAACCTTTGGAGGCTCCTCGCTCATACGCTGGAGGATCTTCTCAACCTCCTTCTCATCAAGAGGAGTAGGCTTAGTACCAGAACCAACAAATCCAGTCACACCAGGGGTATATCTGACAACATTCCAGGCTTCATCATCCATTCGCATCCTGACCAGCACGTAACCAGGGAAGACCTTCTTCTGCACCTTATGACGCTTACCCTCTCTAATCTCTATCTCTTCCACCGTGGGCACAATTATGTCTCGTATTCTATCCGACATGCCCATGGTCTCGACCCTGTGTTGAAGGTCTCTCTTTACCTTATCCTCATAGCCGCTATAGGTATGAATAACATACCACTGGAAGCCATCCTCTTCTTGTTCCTGAGCAATGGCTTCTGCTTCTACCGGCTGTGACTGCTGGTTCTCGAGCACCGAATCGTTACCCACTAGTAACCTCCAAGTATCTCACCCCTGGTTTCTATATGCCGCCTATCAAGCGGTACAACCATAGAAATATGCCATCTACTATAACCCCTAGAAAAATGGCCATAGACACTGACAGGACTATCACTACTATCGATAGTCTGATTACCTCATCCCTAGTCGGCCAGGATACCTTTCTGATCTCGGCTCTGGTATCTTCATAGAACTTTGAAAGATTACTTCGAAGGCGAGGGAAGAACCCTCTCCTGACCTTGATAGCTTTCACTTACCGAGTCTCCCTATGAAGCGTATGCACCCTACACCTTGGACAATACTTTCTAAGCTCCAGACGACCAGGATCATTTCGTCTGTTTTTTTCAGTTAGGTAGTTACGCTCACGACATTCCGTACATTCCAAGGTTATCAGTTGTCTATCAGCTTTCTTAGGCACTTTGCCACCTACCTACAAACATTTGTTATCATTCACGACCTGGCCCGAGCTGAGCTCAGCTCGGGCCAGTATTTTACATGCTTAAGTATACCTTACTCTAGGATTTGGGTGAC
>NZ_JANZYQ010000032.1:0-1906 GCF_059335935.1 Thermobaculum sp. T2p | reverse complement strand
CGGAGAGGCATCGCGCTGGAGGATCCTGTCGACCACCGGTCCTGCGTGCCCCGGCACCCCAACCAGGGGCAGGATGTACCTGTCGAGCCCAATATACCCCGCTATGAGTCAGTCAAGACTTTGTGGAGAACATTTTTTCGGTTCACTACGGGCGTTGTCAATCACTAGTTAGCGAACCATTTTCAGGAATTAATATCGTAAGCGCTTTCGGACTCTCATCCCTCATCTTGAGGCGATGATACGATATTCCATTTTTTTACACCCAACCACCATCCCGGAGCGCCGACAACGCTTGATGGATCGGTGTCCCGGATGACCGCTGCAGACACGGTAGATTCTGACGCACCACATCTGCCCATAACCGTCCGGCCTTCCGTTTGGCCTGTTCGATCCGCTTGGACTTTGTTGAGGCCGAGGCCGCCGTTCGGGTCTCTTCTTCCTCCACCAACTGCCCATTTCTCCGCCAAATCCCGTCGATTCGGGCCGCCATCGCCCTCAGAAACGCCCGAAGCCCTTGGTCTTTCCAGCTGCGGCGGGATTTCACCCGATGCGCAAACCGGCTCATCACGCTCTCGGCGTGGCCCATCGGACGCATGCCGGTCGTCTCCACCCCTTGCTCCGACAGCCACTCCCGATAGTCCCGGATGCATCCCGGCATCGACTCGATCCGGCGGATCATGGCAGCCATCTGCTTCTCTTTCGCTTCGTCCTCCAACGTGCCGACCGCGCTGTTCAGCTCCACGAGAAGCCCCTCTTCGTCTTGTTTCGCCAGCTTCTTCCGCACCTCCCGCCAACGCGGATGGCCGGACAGACACTGACGCAGCTCCCGCGCCACATGAAATCGATCCAGCTGAAAGCACGCCCGCTTCCCAAAATACTCCCGGCAGGCCGTGATCCACGACGCCGCGTCGCCGTTGATGATCAACAGGTCCCGGCACGGATCATAGGCATATTCGTTCATCAGCCACTCTTCGAACCGTTCCCACACGTCTCCCTCCCCTTCATGGAGGCAGTGGCGCCGGTTCACGAGCTCGAGCTGCGAACCGTTTCGTTTCCATCCCTCGTGAACCGCCAGGATTTTCTCTTCTTTCGCCCGTTTCCCTTTCCCCTGGCGGGAAATAAACAGTCCATCCGCCTCCACAAACAGCACCCGGCCGTGCCGTTGGGAAACAGGGCGGTGCAGCGAGACAGGGGCCTCCAGCACCAGTTGGCGAATCGCCTCGTGGCTCATGACCGCATACCCCACGATCGACTCCAACGTACGGGCCGCTTTGCGGTAGGAAGAGCACTCTACGGCCAACTCGACCGCCGTTTCCTCGAGGCAAGGACTGATCGATCGGGCCCCATCAAAGCCTAATTCGGCATCCAGCAAGAAGGTATAGTTCCCCGTTTGCCGGTCATAGTAGTAGTTCCGTCGAAACGTCACTTCTCCAAACAGCGTTTGGATCGTAGTCGGCCGTTTGTCTTTCAGCTGATACCGGCGCTTGTCCCGCGCTTCCGCCAGTTGTTGATCGATCTCCTCCAAAAGGACCGCCAACAAGACAGCGAACACCTTTTGAAGAGTTCTGACTAATTGCTCCTCCAGCTCTTTTAATAAAGGCCATTCTGTGGTAAGATGTTTCATGGACTCTCTCCCTCCTGTTTTCGGTTGATGTTGACAATCACCATCATAGCAGGGAGAGAGTCCTTTTTTCACGACATTTGCTTTTTTCTACCGCGCTTCGCTTGGTGGCCCCGACGAGCGTCGCGAACAAAAGTTCGCAACCCTCGTCGGGGATCATTTCGGAATGTCACCCACAAATATTTTACTCACACCCGGCAGCATCCGCGAACGCTCTTGCATGGGCTTGACCATGCAGGTTTCGTGCACCCCGCACGGCATCAGCAACGAGAAACACAGAGCAGT
>NZ_JANZYQ010000031.1:0-1152 GCF_059335935.1 Thermobaculum sp. T2p | reverse complement strand
TAGGTAGGCTACGAACGGGCAACGACATCTTCAACCAGACGACCGAAATCAGTTTCAATCCCTTATAGGTAGGCTACGAACATCCAAGCGGACACTCCAGTCGCGGAGCGTGCGTTGTTTCAATCCCTTATAGGTAGGCTACGAACCCTTCCGGTGCTCCCCGAACAACCGCGAAAACGGGAAGTTTCAATCCCTTATAGGTAGGCTACGAACTCCTCGGGGGCAGGAACGGGGGCACAGGGGAGCAGGGTTTCAATCCCTTATAGGTAGGCTACGAACCGGTATCGGGTCCAACCCCTCGGGGGGCGCGTGGGCCGTTTCAATCCCTTATAGGTAGGCTACGAACATATCCAAGCGAACGTAGGTCTTTTTCGGTAGTTCGGTTTCAATCCCTTATAGGTAGGCTACGAACGCGGCGGCGTTCCAGGTGGCCGAGCCGCTTCCCAGCGGTTTCAATCCCTTATAGGTAGGCTACGAACGGTAGACGCAAGGTGAGAGGAAGGAGGCATCATCGAGTTTCAATCCCTTATAGGTAGGCTACGAACGGCCTTGAGATGGACGCATTCTACCCGCCATGCGGTGTTTCAATCCCTTATAGGTAGGCTACGAACGCCTGCTCATCCAGGTATGGTAGTATGTCCACCCAAATGTTTCAATCCCTTATAGGTAGGCTACGAACGATCCGTAGCAGCACGTCGGGCTCCTCGTCCGGCAGGTTTCAATCCCTTATAGGTAGGCTACGAACTCAGCACCAGCGCAAAGACCGTCCAGCCAACTATTCTTGTTTCAATCCCTTATAGGTAGGCTACGAACAAGCGCATCAGCCGCGACGCGCGAGGCTACGATCAGCGTTTCAATCCCTTATAGGTAGGCTACGAACACATAGGGTTCCTACAGAAGCTACAAGGAGGTACACAAGTTTCAATCCCTTATAGGTAGGCTACGAACTTTGGACATAACCCTGCTGTGGAGGTGCCTTTGCCAGTTTCAATCCCTTATAGGTAGGCTACGAACGGATCTCGTTGATCGACATGCCGATGCGTGGGCCTAGTTTCAATCCCTTATAGGTAGGCTACGAACGAGCTTCTCTCGCAGCCTGCGCATGCGCTGCGCACGCGTTTCAATCCCTTATAGGTAGGCTACGAACTATCA
>NZ_JANZYQ010000030.1:0-3833 GCF_059335935.1 Thermobaculum sp. T2p | reverse complement strand
TACGAACGGGACACTGTCTTCCCGCACACCTCTGGCTTTCTTCCGTTTCAATCCCTTATAGGTAGGCTACGAACGGATGGTGTATTGCACGCAGTGCAACACCCGCTACCGTTTCAATCCCTTATAGGTAGGCTACGAACTAACATGTTACGTTTTTACATCTTGTTTACATATTATGTTTCAATCCCTTATAGGTAGGCTACGAACGGCTTGCCGAAGAAATGAACCTGCCAGTCAGGTTCTTGTTTCAATCCCTTATAGGTAGGCTACGAACACCGCTGCAGATCTCGCCGGGCAACAAGGTCCACGCGTTTCAATCCCTTATAGGTAGGCTACGAACAAGAAATATATCCCGTTCTCCGCGGCGGTGTACGATGTTTCAATCCCTTATAGGTAGGCTACGAACCCCTTTTTTTGCACACACGAGGCATATACCTCGTGTGGTTTCAATCCCTTATAGGTAGGCTACGAACCCTGGTTCGTTGCCCTCGAGTGGCAGGGCAACACACTCCGTTTCAATCCCTTATAGGTAGGCTACGAACGGGGAACACCCACTAGAAAGAAAAAGGAGGTAGACAAAGTTTCAATCCCTTATAGGTAGGCTACGAACGCCACCTGGAAGCCGTGTCGCCTATCCTGCCGAAGAGTTTCAATCCCTTATAGGTAGGCTACGAACTCGAGGAATCCTTCGTGAAGGCGATACCGGATATGTGTTTCAATCCCTTATAGGTAGGCTACGAACCCGAAGTAGTCGAAATCTCCGTACTGGTTGCTGTCGAGTTTCAATCCCTTATAGGTAGGCTACGAACGGAGTCACCTGTACTTGCATGTCACCGGGTAGACCCGGTTTCAATCCCTTATAGGTAGGCTACGAACCGCCCGTGGTGGAGAGAGGCATACTCGAACACGTCGGTTTCAATCCCTTATAGGTAGGCTACGAACACCGAAAAAGGCAAGTTGACGCAACAACAAGAGCTAGTTTCAATCCCTTATAGGTAGGCTACGAACCTAGCTGCTTCGACGTCCTCTTGAAAGGACGTCAACTGTTTCAATCCCTTATAGGTAGGCTACGAACATTCAACTATGACACTATCCAGGGTAGGCAGGCCCTGTTTCAATCCCTTATAGGTAGGCTACGAACTTTACGCAACTCCTGGTACTAATGTTCTACTTACAGGAGTTTCAATCCCTTATAGGTAGGCTACGAACCCGCACTCGGGGAGTCTTTTACTCTCGGCCAATTCCGTTTCAATCCCTTATAGGTAGGCTACGAACTGGATACCCTTGCCGTATTTCCGGGAGCCGACTTCCAGTTTCAATCCCTTATAGGTAGGCTACGAACTAAGGCCTGTGGACAGCAGGTAGAGCTCCATCTCCTGTTTCAATCCCTTATAGGTAGGCTACGAACGGCAGACGCGTACACGACACAGGGAGTGCCCTATGCGTTTCAATCCCTTATAGGTAGGCTACGAACCGGCAGAGGCCGCCGCGGAAATCGAGCGTGTAGAACGCAGTTTCAATCCCTTATAGGTAGGCTACGAACGTTGAGTATAGGAACGTCGAAGGTCACCGGCAGGCCGTTTCAATCCCTTATAGGTAGGCTACGAACTCTCACTCCCGACAAGGTGAAGGATGCCCTGTACGGGTTTCAATCCCTTATAGGTAGGCTACGAACTACCTCCATAACTCAACCATACAAAAGACACAAAGGTTTCAATCCCTTATAGGTAGGCTACGAACTCGATGATGAAAAGATTCACGGGAGATAGAATTCACGTTTCAATCCCTTATAGGTAGGCTACGAACACACAAGGAGCACTGTAACTATGTTAACAGCAAAATGTTTCAATCCCTTATAGGTAGGCTACGAACGGAGACGGGCTGGGACTATGCTCAGCCCGTAAACGGGTTTCAATCCCTTATAGGTAGGCTACGAACCCTCGTCCCGCGCGGCTTCCGCAAGCTGCTCCGGGAGTTTCAATCCCTTATAGGTAGGCTACGAACTATAGGTCCTGCAGCTCCCAGCGGATGCGCTCGATCAGTTTCAATCCCTTATAGGTAGGCTACGAACGGAGACGAGGGGCCTTCTCCCGGAAGGGCACGGGGAGTTTCAATCCCTTATAGGTAGGCTACGAACTTGTCAGCATTGCGGCCGAGATTATTATCTCGGCAGGTTTCAATCCCTTATAGGTAGGCTACGAACGGCAGCCCCGTATAATCAGGTGCTTGCCTGGAACTAGTTTCAATCCCTTATAGGTAGGCTACGAACGTTGGCCGCGGCCTCAGCCGCGCCAAGCTGGTCGGTGTTTCAATCCCTTATAGGTAGGCTACGAACTCTGTGGAGAACCTAGCCCCCTCTTTCCGAAATTCGGTTTCAATCCCTTATAGGTAGGCTACGAACCGTTTTGGACACCTGTATGGCGTCGATGGGTATCTGCGTTTCAATCCCTTATAGGTAGGCTACGAACTTCCTTTTGCTGTACCTTGTGTTTCCACAGCACGCGGTTTCAATCCCTTATAGGTAGGCTACGAACTCGATTACACCTATTACAAGGACGTAGCACGCCGCCGTTTCAATCCCTTATAGGTAGGCTACGAACCAGCATCCTAGATGATCCATCTAGGGGTATATCCTGTTTCAATCCCTTATAGGTAGGCTACGAACAAATTGGCTTACAGAAAAACGCGACAGTCTCACAACCGTTTCAATCCCTTATAGGTAGGCTACGAACGGGACAAACAACAGGATCGACCGCGTCGTGGTCAAGCGTTTCAATCCCTTATAGGTAGGCTACGAACCTAAGAATTTTGTGTCAAAATTTTTGTCAGCAGTTTTTGTTTCAATCCCTTATAGGTAGGCTACGAACTATATGCCTGACATGGCTGAAGACCACCCGCTTGTTGGGTTTCAATCCCTTATAGGTAGGCTACGAACTTTACGGCGCTAAATAAAAAAGGAGGAAAGTTAGAGAGTTTCAATCCCTTATAGGTAGGCTACGAACGAAAGTTCATGGGATTCCACCCCTTCTGCAGGGCCAGTTTCAATCCCTTATAGGTAGGCTACGAACCTTGTTCAGAAACTCAGTCGAAACAACCGTCTCTAGTTTCAATCCCTTATAGGTAGGCTACGAACCGCTGATCGCCGTCACGAAATCGCGGCTATAGGCCACGTTTCAATCCCTTATAGGTAGGCTACGAACGTGGTAGCGCGTCCGAAGCCCTTCGCCTTTATGTGGTTTCAATCCCTTATAGGTAGGCTACGAACGCCAGAGATTGCGCTGTTTCAACATCAGCCAACTCGGTTTCAATCCCTTATAGGTAGGCTACGAACAGCTTCGAGGATACTCTCGAAACGTTGACCCCACCCGTTTCAATCCCTTATAGGTAGGCTACGAACGGCCATTCGACAGTGCGTCCTGCCTTTCAGCGAACTGTTTCAATCCCTTATAGGTAGGCTACGAACAAGCCGGCTGTTTGAAGAGGTTGACGCTTTTCACACGTTTCAATCCCTTATAGGTAGGCTACGAACCTGCCCTCCTTCTTCGACGGTCGCCCCCAGAATGGTTTCAATCCCTTATAGGTAGGCTACGAACGTGACTCTGCTGTCTATTACTCAGATGCTGTCTACATTGTTTCAATCCCTTATAGGTAGGCTACGAACCGTTATCTCGATGTGGTAGATAGGCTGCTGTCCGTGGTTTCAATCCCTTATAGGTAGGCTACGAACTAACCTCACGCTCAATGGTGGATCCGGCCAGAACGAGGTTTCAATCCCTTATAGGTAGGCTACGAACTATGGGCGCCGCGGAATACGCGGCGCCTACATGGAGGTT
>NZ_JANZYQ010000029.1:0-36117 GCF_059335935.1 Thermobaculum sp. T2p | reverse complement strand
CGCCAACCTCAGGCCTCCTTAGTGATCTTAGTAGTTTTTGTTATTCTAGATAAATTAAATACGAAAAGGCCGCATAAAACATGCAGCACTGGAGCCCACGACCGGACTCGAACCGGTGACCTCATTCTTACCAAGAATGTGCTCTACCTCCTGAGCTACGTGGGCATCCGTAGCACATAGCTACAGGTGGGCCGGGAAGGATTCGAACCTCCGAAGGCTTTCGCCACCTGGTTTACAGCCAGGCCCGTTTGTCCACTCCGGCACCGACCCTTATCTTGCAGGAGCCGACGGTCGGATTCGAACCGACGACCTACTGTTTACAAGACAGTTGCTCTACCGCTGAGCTACGTCGGCCTGCCAGCTTCAAATTATACGTAACACAGGAACGAGTGGTCAAGTCTACTTGGCGCGCTTGCTCTTGTAGATCTCATACAAGGCTATCGAGCCTGCAACTGCCGCATTTAAAGACCCGATCCTGCCCACCTGAGGGATCTTGACTAGCAAGTCACAGCGCTTACGCACCAACTCTCTGATGCCACTGCCTTCGCTACCTACCACCAAGCATATAGGTATCTTTAAGTCTACATCCCATATAACACTAGAGCTCTCATCATATTCCAAACCCAAAACCCAGTACCCATATTCCTTGAGTTTGGATGCGGTCCTTGCTAGATTAGTTACCTTGGATATACTCAAATGCTCGGTAGCACCAGAAGATGCATTCACCACTGCTGGCGTGACCTCTACAGATCGATGCTCAGGAATGATCACCGCCCCAATACCGAACACCTCCGCGGTTCGAAGCAGGGTTCCAAAATTTTGTGGATCCTGAAGGGAATCCAGCATCAATATGTCTTTACCATTTAGCGAACCATTCGCCAGCAGTTCCTCAATCGAACTATAACTGAAATCCGAAGCCTCCAAAACCACTCCCTGGTGATTAGCACCATGTGTTAGCTTGTCAAGAACGCTACGTTCTACCCTCTCAATCTGCAATCCAGATCTGGCAGCTAGCGATTCTATAACCTCTAATGTTTGAGACGCAGAATGCGAATAAGCAACAAGCAGCCTGTATACCTTCCGCCGACCAGCTAATAGACACTCTCTAACGGCATTACGGCCGTAGATATACACCATACCTGAAGGTCTAACAGCCTCTTGCTCGCGCCTTTTTCTTATCTCTCTAGCCTCCACTTACTCCCCTCAGGGGTATCCATCACGCTTACCCCTAGCTCTCCCAGCTTGTCTCGGATGTAATCCGAGAGCTCATAGATTCTGGAAGCTCGAAGCTTATCTCTGACTCCTACAAGCAGATCTATGAATGGCTCAGCTTCTGTGGCCTCGACACCCACAGAATCTAACCTTAACCCCAGCAAAGCCGACAGCTCTCTAAGTAGACCCGCTGCTGTAGAAGCGTCTTTACCCTCACTCCGAAGCGCGTTCACTTCTCTTGCTAGTTCAAAGAGAACGGCTATGGCCTGAGGAGTATTGAAATCATCATCCATAGCAGACTCAAATCTCTGTCGAAAGTCCTTGAATTCCGAACCAGCAGGTCCTGCATCTTCGCCTATAGCCTGATAAAGCCTGATGACTCCTCTCTTTGCCGACTCCAGCGCCTCGAACGAGAAGTTCAGAGGCTTCCTATAATGAGAAGACAGAACAAATAGCCTGAAGGCATCCGCTCCATACTGTCTAACTATAAAGTCTATCGACAGCACATTACCCACTGAGCGAGCCATTTTCTCCTCTTCCAACTGCAAGAGCCCATTGTGTATCCAATACCTGACAAACGGGTGCTTACCCGTAATAGCCTCACTTTGGGCTATCTCATTCTCGTGATGAGGGAATATGAGATCCGCTCCACCACCATGGATATCTATCTGCTCCCCGAGCATTCGCAGATTCATCGTCGTGCACTCGATATGCCATCCGGGCCTGCCGGGTCCCCATGGACTCTCCCAATATGGTTCGCCAGGTTTGGCCGACTTCCAGAGAGCGAAATCCATAGGATGCTCTTTACGAGGATCTGCTTCGACCCTTGCACCTGCCCTCATCTCATCTAAACGCCTGTGACTTAACTCACCGTACTCTTCATCCTTGAGAACCCTAAAATATACATCCCCGTCAACGACATAAGCATAGCCTAGAGCTATAAGCCTTTGTATATCCTCAATTATCTCGGGTATAACTTCGCTAGCACGGGGATAATAATGAGCCCTCAAAATGTTCAGGCTATCCATCTGCCTGAGAAACTCCCTTTCGTATCTGGTCGCCAGATCCTTCCAGCTAATACCCTCTTCATTGGACCGCGCGATGATCTTATCGTCGACGTCGGTAAAGTTCTGGACATGTTTTACTTTGTAACCCTTGTATTCCAAATATCTGCGCACTATATCGAAGACGGTGTACGACATGGCGTGACCTATATGTGCTGGCCCATATACCGTAGGTCCACACACATACATAAGTACGCTAGGAGGATTAAGAGGTACAAACTCCTCTTTCCTATCAGTAAGTGTGTTGTGTATGTACAGCACTTCGCCCTCCATGATGGTACAAATATGCCCGGCAGAGCCGGGCAAAGTAAATATCTACACCGATTTATCTGTGACTGATGCTAATCTTCAGATTCGGATGAACCGTTAGAGGATTCGCTCTTGTCTTTATTAGACTCCCCAGAACCATCCGAGTTCTTACGAGACTCGGTCCTGAAGAACCCCGGCCCCTTAAATATAACGGGAGCTGCAAAGAGCACCCTGCGTACCTGACCACCACACTCCGGACAGATCTCAATGGCAGGCTCCGAGAAACTTTGGAACCGCTCAAACCTATGTCCACCACTCACACACTCATACTCGTATGTAGGCATATTCCACCTCTGCTCAGATACTGGAATCACAGATCTCAGGAGGAATTCCAGTAATATATGTTAACTCAATCATGATTCGACGCGCAAACCTACTTGGACGCTGTCAACCAGGCTAACATACTGATAGAATGATCAAGCTATGAGTAACTATCCAGACATCTATAGTTCGATATTAGAAGGGCTGAATGATAAGCAGCTCGAAGCCGTAACGGCCCCAGATGGTCCTGTATTGGTACTGGCAGGGCCAGGATCGGGCAAAACCAGAGTCCTTACTCACAGAATAGCCTTCCTCCTATCTCAAGGAGTTAGTCCATTTAACATATTGGCCGTGACGTTTACCAACAAGGCAGCAAGAGAGATGCGAGAGCGCATAGAAAGATTGGTAGGCGGCGCATTTGGTAGCTATGAGGCCAGAAATATAACTATGGGAACCTTTCACTCTATATGCTCTCGTGTGCTCAGGCGTGATGGCGGAGCCATAGGTATCAGCCCTAACTTCGTAATCTACGACGACGATGACCAGATAAGGCTGATCAAGCAAGCGCTCAACGAGATAGGACTGGACGAAAAGCAGTACGCTCCCAGAAGCATACAAGCCAGGATCAGTAGCGCCAAGAGCGCATTGTTGGATCCCGAAGATTACTCCACTCAAGGGGTATCTAGCTACTTCGACGAGATAGCTGCACGCGTATACCGTCGATACCAACAGCTACTGGAAATCAATCAGGCTGTAGACTTCGATGACTTACTAATGAAAGTGGTGCTGCTGTGGAAGTCCTACCCTGACATACTCCAGCAGTACAGGGATAGATGGCAGTACGTCCTGGTAGATGAATATCAAGATACAAATAGAGCGCAGTATATGCTCATCAACCTACTTACTCAGGAGCACCGCAACATATTCGTAGTAGGGGACGAAGATCAGGGTATATACTCCTGGCGAGCAGCTGATATCAGGAACATCCTGAACTTTGAGAGAGACTACCCAGAGGCAAAGGTAATACTACTAGAGCAAAACTACAGATCATACCAAGAGATTTTGGACGTAGCTTCTCACATAATCAGCAGTAATCGCCTGAGACGTCCCAAGAGGCTTTGGACAAACAAATCTGGAGGTGCGCTGGTACGTGTAAGGGAGGCTTATGACGAGCAGGATGAAGCCTCATATATAGCACGAGAGATAAGTAGGCTTACATCCCTAGGAGAGTACACCTATTCGGATTTCGCAGTAATGTACCGAACCAACTCGCAATCACGCCCGGTAGAAGAGGCTTTTTCCAGGTACAGAATCCCGTATCAGATCATAGGAGGTACTCGCTTCTACGAAAGAAGAGAGGTAAAGGACGTACTGGCTTATCTCAGGTTGATACACAATCCGCATGACGCCGCTAGCCTACGCAGAATAATCGAGAACACCCCATCGGGAAGGGGTATAGGTAAAGGTACAATGAAAACGTTGGAAGATCTTGCCTCCAGAGCCCATATATCCTTGTGGGACGCTATAGAGATAGCTTTGGGCATCAAGAGTTTGGAAGAGGCTGGAGCATTTCTACCTAACCTCGAGACCCCCAAACTGCAATCCAAAGCCAAAGAATCTCTTAAGCAGCTCGTAGGGCTGATATATGAACTTAGAGAGCAAAGTGATACTCTGACACTGCCTCACTTAATCGACACATTGCTTGTCAAGAGTGGTTATGCATCCTTCCTAAGTAGTGGGGCAGAAGAGGATCTTGAAAGACTAGAAAACGCCAGAGACCTTATATCCATCGCGCAAGACTACGCGACTATGAATACTTCTGAGGCATTGATTGAGTTCCTCCAGGAGGTTGCCCTTCAAAGTGATGTGGATACCCTGCAAAACAACGGGAACCAAGTTACTCTAATCACCCTCCATGCTGCCAAAGGGCTAGAGTACAAAGTAGTCTTTATAATAGGCTTTGAGGAGGGGTTATTACCACATGCACGATCCATGGACAGGGAAAGCGACATAGAGGAAGAATGCAGGCTCGCGTATGTGGGAGTCACTAGAGCCATGGAAAAGTTATATATCTCCTATGCTTTTCACCGCAATGTCTTTGGAGCCACACAGACTAATGTGCCATCAAGATTCCTAGCAAACATTCCACCTGATTTGTTGGACGGCAACCTCCCATCTCTAGGAAGAAGAGGGCCGGGAAGATTAACTTCCACAGCCTCGAGCAGAACACCATCTGGTAGTACTTATACAAGTAGCGCACGTAGCTATGACGGTCAATCATATAGACCATTTCCTTCAAGCAACAATAACTTCGTTTCTAATAGCAACTTGGAGAAGATAATACAGGAATACAAGCCTGGCGATAGAGTCAGGCATCCAAAATTTGGAGAAGGGGTTGTTCTTAAAGTGGAGATCCAAGGCGAGGACGCGGAGGTAGAGGTCAGATTCGCAGCAGGCAGTACAAAGAAACTCTTGGCAAGTATGGCCAGACTGCAAAAAATTTGATTAGGGAGCGTAGACGATGAGCTTTAGCGAAGAGGTAACCTACTGGATGCTAGTATCTTCGGCAGAAAATTTCGAGATATCCCGATCGAGAGGCTTCGATCTCGCGGGCATGAAGAGTAGGCATGGTAAGAAAGCAGCCCAAGTCAAACCAGGTGACAAAGTCGTCTTTTACTTGACAGGGGTGATGGCCTTTGGTGGTACTGCAGAGGTAACAGGTACTGCTGAATATAGCGAGGACCCAATATGGGTAAGCAAAAAAGAAGGGGAACTCTACCCTTATCGTTTCCCAATAAAGATAGAAGTGGCAGCTGACCCAGAAAATTACATACCTGCAGTAGAATTAGTAGAGCAGATGGAGTACACAAAGAAGTGGCCTCCAGAGCATTGGCGTCTTGCCTTCCAAGGCAACGTTCATAAAATCCCTAGGACGGACTATGAGCTGATAAAATCGAGGATTGAAGAAGTACAAAAGGTGATGGCAACCCAGGCGCAATAAGTTACAATATTTAGACGGATAGGCTTTGCAAGCGAGGTTTTAAAATGGTCAACGAAGAGATCGTGAGAGAAGCCCTAAAAGATGTTTATGACCCAGAAATAGGCATAAACATTATAGACCTAGGGCTTGTATACAACGTGGAGGTCAAGGAGAACAAAGTAGATATAGAGATGACTTTGACCTCTATGGGCTGCCCTGTGGGGCCTATACTCATACAACAGATTGAAGAGGTGATTGGCTCACTGCCTGGGGTAGAGGAGGTAAATGTCCAGCTGGTTTGGACTCCGCCTTGGAATCCCTCGATGATGTCGGAAGATGCCAAGCTTGAGTTAGGTTTCGCCTAATTGCTGAGACCCTCAATCTGAGATAATTGCAAGAAGGTGTGGCGCTCGCCACACCTTCTTGCTTTAGGAAAAAATCTTTACAAAAGCTCCCTTGCTAACAAAATACCCTTGTGACAAAATCTATACTTCCTTACGGTATTAGGTGATGGTTATGAAAGATGTAAACTTGGAAAGCATCAGGCTAAGACTTGAGCAGGAGGAGATCTCTAGGCTATCTCCTCTCGCCGCCAAGAGCGCTTACTCAAAGGGGCGTCAAAGCCCAGAACAACCTTCTGAAACTAGGACCGAGTTCGCAAGAGATAGGGATCGAATATTACACTCAAAGTCCTTTCGTCGCCTCAAGTACAAAACCCAGGTCTTCTTTTCCCCTGCAGGTGACCACTACAGAACAAGGTTAAGTCATACGCTGGAAGTAGCTCAGATAGCTCGAACCATATCACGTGCACTAAGACTGAATGAAGATCTTACAGAAGCCATAGCGCTAGGCCACGATGTAGGGCACGCTCCCTTTGGTCATGCAGGGGAAAGAGCTCTCGACGCACTAGTACCTGGTGGCTTTATACATAGCCACCAGAGCCTAAGAGTTTTGGAGGTCCTCGAGAAAGACGGGAAAGGACTCAACCTCACGTGGGAGGTACGCGATGGTATTTCCTATCATTCCAAGCACGAAGAGTCAATATCCGAGCCCCTTATATCTATGCCCAGTACCCTTGAGGGGTGTGTGGTAAGAGTGGCTGACGCCATAGCTTATCTGAATGCCGATATCGATGACGCAATAAGAGCAGGACTTATTACTTTTCACGATTTGCCTCAGGAAGCCATCGCTGTGCTTGGAAGCTCTCATGGCGAGCGCATAGAATCAATGGTACATAGCATAATTAGGGAGAGCTGGGGAATATCCGAAGGGGATAGCTCAGCAACCATAAGAATGGAATCTAAGTTACTCAAAGCTACAGATATACTCCGTGATTTCATGTTCAAAAACGTCTACAGGCACCCTGCTGTGGAGAAGGAAGCTCAGAAGGCCATGATGGTCGTAACTAAACTGTATGAATACTTTTCAAGCCACCCTGAAGAGTTCAGAACATATCTGGGGAATGAGGAGAGCAACACCAACTGGACAGTAGCAGACTACGTGTCAGGTATGACAGATAGATTCGCATGTAATCTCTTTGTAAAGCTGTTTACACCTCAATCATGGTCTTACTAACCTAGAGGTTTTATTTTATCAGGAAGGGACTCATGGTAGCTTCCGGCAGAACCATAATCGAGGAGATCAAGAGCCGCATCGACATCGTGGAGGTAATAAGCTCTTTCGTGGAGCTTAGGCGTACGGGCTCACGCTTCAAGGCATTATGTCCCTTTCACCAGGAGAAAACCCCAAGCTTTATAGTATTCCCAGAGCGTCAGACCTACCACTGCTTTGGATGTGGAAAAAGTGGAGACGTAATATCCTTCCTTATGGAAACGCAGAACCTCAGCTTCCGCGAGGCAGTGGAGCAGCTAGCTCAAAAGGCAGGCGTCAGGTTTGAACCCGAAAAACCCAAAGAGAAATCGCCGCAGTCTGAAATTGATTCCCTATATGAGATCAATAAGCTCGCTGCTAGGCTCTTCAATCACCTGCTTATGAACTCAAAGGCCGCAGAGCACGCAAGGGATTACCTCAAAGACAGAGGGTTGTCTCCTGCTACATGGGAAGAGTGGATGCTAGGTTATGCGCCTGATTCTTGGGATGTAACTTCAAAGTTCCTCCAGAAGAAGGGATTCTCGGAAGAGTTAATATTCAAGGCAGGACTTACGGTCGAAAGAACAGGTGGAGGATACTACGATCGATTCCGCGACCGTCTAATGTTCCCGATCAAGGATAAAGATGGCAGGTTCGTTGGCTTTGGTGGAAGAGCCATAGGCGAAGGCATTCCTAAGTATATGAACACTCCAGAGACTCCCATATTTACAAAGGGAGAACATATCTATGGTATTGATGTTGCCAAGTCTGCGATCAAGGACTCTAACTTGGCAGTGGTAGTAGAGGGTTACGTAGACGTAATCACCGCTCATCAACACGGATTTAGGAATGTTGTAGCTACCCTAGGGACAGCAATTACACCTTCTCAAGTGAAGCTACTATCCAAAATGGCTACTAATATCTGCCTAGCTCTCGATGCCGACACCGCAGGACAAGCAGCTGCCCTGAGAGGGTGGGAAGTTCTCAGGGACTCTATCCGCAGACGAAGTATTCCGATCAGATCTAAGGGCAGAGTGATAAGCTCAGATAGCAAACTTGAAGTGCTCGTAAAAATAGCCACTCTACCCAAAGGGGAGGATCCAGACACTCTAATCCGCAAGGATCCTTCGGAATGGTCTAGGATCATCGAGGATGCCAAAACTGTCATAGACCACTTTTTCGAAATAGTTGAGAGAAGCTATGATCTAAAGACTCCACAGGGAAAAACTCAGGCCATAGCGGATTTGGCACCAGTAATAAGCGACTTGGGTAATCCTATTGAGAGAGCCCACTATGAATCCAGACTCGCCAAGCTAGTGGGCGTAGATGAGAATGAAATACATCTACACGTCGTCCAAGCCAGAAAACGATCCTCACGACCCAGCGGAGACGAGGCTGCTCCTATCAATCTCAATAGTGTATCTCAGGAAGAGATGGTGCTAGCTCTGCTCATTAGATATCCCAGGCTATTGGGCAATCTACCTGAGGACTTCATCAATGATATGGAGAATTCCCCTAACAAAGAGCTCTTGGAAAAAATGCAAACTTTGGGGCAAGATAAACTAACACCAGAAAGCTTACTTGAGAGCGTAGATGAATCCCTTAGACAACACGTTGAAAGACTGGTAGCATTAGCATCTACTCAGCCTGAACTATTTAGCAATGAGCAGGTACTTGAGCTAAACAAGAAGATCAACCTTATTCGTAGGCAGAGATTGCGAGATCTACTACATCAACATTCCTTACTACTAAAGGAGGCCATGGAACAAGGAGATGAAGAAGCTGTAAGAAGTTTACTACAGCTGGTGCCTACGCTCGCATCTGAGCTTAGGCAATATGATCCACCAGCAAGTCCTTATTTCAAAGATTCAAGGTCTGAAATCATATGAAAACATCAATTTTAAGTAAAGGAAGCGTAAACTTTAAATTCTGGCTGTTGACACGAGAACACCTCTTATCCTAGACTTCGTGAAAACTAGGAATTCCTTCAACATATATGCAACAGCCCCTTGTAGTCTATGGAGGGCAGGGGATGGTACCAATATCAGGCTCGATAAACTCCAAATCTACTCCTCCTGATCAGGAAGGAGAGATCTACAAGTATGTTTCTAATCGCCGGGACACTTCTTACAGAGCAGGCATGGGAATGAAGAATCAGGAAAGTGACGCTGATTATGTCGACCTAGAGATTGAGGAAAGCCTGCGGGATCCAGAGGATCTTGAGGATCTTGAAGGGACAAACTTAGATGATCCTATAAGGCTCTATCTAAGAGAGATAGGCAAGGAGAACCTTCTAAGTCAGGAACAAGAAATAGAGCTAGCCAGAAAGAACGAAAGAGGTAATTATATCTCAAATATTCGATCTTCCCTGCATGGGCTTGATCCATCTCAATTCATCGAGCAGCTTGCTGTCAAGCTCATTACCGATCTGGAGAGTTCTTTGCAGGCAGCAAAGGAATTGTATGCTCATATATTCCCTGCTGATAATATTCCAGATTACTGGGTTGAACTAATAGAAAAAGTTGTCCAACAGCTAGGATTGGAATCTAGGGTAGACCAAACCACAGAACAGTCGGATGAAGATTCAGAATCCAAAGGCACCTATTCTGAGATAGATTGGGCCTTAGTCAGGTTGCATATACTACAAGAGCTTGCACCTGCAGATATTGCCGAGAAGATAGCTAGGACTAGTTATAGGCCATATGATTTCACATCGGATTTGATAAAACACTTTGGTGCTAATCAAGCCGATATACAAGACAAGATCACCAAGTGGATAGCAGAGGGTGATATTGCCAGGAAGAGGCTCATAGAGGCAAATCTGCGTCTGGTAGTCAGTATAGCCAAGAAATATACCGGTAGGGGCATAACCTTACTAGACTTGATACAGGAAGGCAACATAGGGTTAATCAAAGCCGTTGAAAAGTTTAGGCACCAAAAGGGATATAAGTTCTCAACCTACGCCACTTGGTGGATTAGACAAGCGATAACCAGAGCCATTGCAGACCAAGCCCGTACTATACGCATACCAGTCCACATGGGCGAGGCAATTAATAAAATCGCCCAGGCCAGAAGAAGGTTAACTCAAGAGGTAGGGAGAGAGCCTACAGAACAAGAGATAGCCAACTACTTGGGGATTCCAGTAGAAAAAATCAGAGAGGTACAGAAGATATCACAGGAGCCCATATCTCTGGAAAACCCTGTGGGAGAGGAAGAGGACACCTCGCTTGGAGACTTCATACAAGATCATAAGGCTCCAGCTCCCATGGACGCGGCGTCACAATCCCTCTTGAGGGATCAGATAGATCAGGTACTTAAACACCTGAGCGAGAGGGAGAGAGGAGTCCTGCTGATGCGATTCGGCTTGGACTGCGAGCCTCGCCCCTACAGAGAGGTAGCACATATACTTGCTGTACCTCCTAATCAAGTCATGCAGGCTGAAAGCCGAGTGCTCGACATGGTTGCAGCTAGACTGTCTCCGGAGGACTATCAGATGTTGCTCGATAGATTTGGGCACCTAGATAGATCTCCTATGAGTGAAGAAAGCTTCCGCCTTAAATACAAGCTAACCCAGACACAGCTAAGGGAGATAGACCAAAGACTGCGCGAAACTCTAGCATCCGTGATGTTACATGTTCCAGCTCCCGAAAGAGATATGATGAGGTTCAGGTTTGGTCTAGATGTAGGACAACCTAGAACTCTGGAAGAAGTCGGGAGAGCCTTTGGAGTAACTAGGGAGAGGATCAGGCAGATAGAATCAAAGGCCCTGCGCAAACTTCGCAGAGATGTATTCCGAAGGCAGCTGGAAGATCTGCTATCTTAATTAGCATGGTAGATCAAGTAGTAATAGAGGTAAAAGCTGGAGACGGGGGGAATGGCAGCGCCAGCCTAAGACGTGAGAAATTCGTCCCCAAAGGTGGTCCAGATGGAGGAGACGGAGGAAGAGGAGGATCTGTTTACCTTGTAGCGGATCCTAGCGAGAACACGCTCCTCCCTTACACCTTTAAGAAAAGATATGTAGCAGAATCAGGCGGTCACGGCAGGTCGCAGAAGCGCCATGGTAAAGCAGGTGCAGATCTCTTTTTGCCCGTACCCGTAGGCACAGTAGTATATGACGACGAAACAGGAGAGTTGCTAGCGGATCTTTCTACCCCTGGCCAAAAAGTGCTCGTGGCTCGAGGGGGGCGTGGAGGATTAGGCAACACTCATTTTGCTACTAGCACATATCAGACTCCCAGGTTTGCCGAAAAGGGTGAACCAGGTGAAGAGAGACGACTTAGGCTAGAGCTGAAACTGCTCGCTGATGTCTCACTAGTAGGGCTGCCAAACGCGGGAAAGAGTACGCTCTTGTCAGCCATAAGTTCTGCAAGACCCAAGATAGGGAATTATCCCTTCACTACTCTTGAACCGGTATTAGGGGTGGTACAAGTTCCAGGATCAGAAAAGAGCTTTGTAGTAGCAGATATCCCAGGACTTGTAGAAGGAGCCCATGAAGGCACAGGTTTAGGAGACGAATTTCTCAGACATATCGAGAGAACGAGAGTGTTACTCTTCGTGGTAGATGGTTCTTCCCAGGATGGTGTGGATCCCTTGGATGCCATAAGAATTCTTAAAGAGGAGCTTAGATATTATGATCCTGAGCTTCTTGAGAAACCTTCGCTAGTAGCGTTCAATAAGATTGACCTTCCCGAAGCTCAGCAACGATGGGAGTCTTTCAAGAAGGAGGTTGAGACTCTAGGGTATGAAGCACTACCAGTTAGCGGCGCATCCAGGGAGGGACTTAGAGAGCTGATATATCAGCTCTCTCAAATACTGGAAAACGCACCCCCTATAGGTACCTTTGCACCCCAAGAAGAACAAGCAGTCATACGCCCTAGACCAATAGACCACAGGTGGTACCAAATAAAGCGTAAAGGCAAGCGTACTTGGGAGGTACATGGCCCTACGATCGAGCGTATAGCAATGATGACCGATATTACAAATCCAGAGGCAGTGAATCGCCTGGAGAGAGAGATGGACAGCATGGGCATCACCAAGGATCTGGAGAACGCAGGTATCGAGCCGGGCCATGTAGTGAGAATTGGGAAAGTGGAAATAGAGTGGGGACCCAGCTTAGATAAAGACCAAAATAAGTAGCGAGGTCGAACAGCCTTGGCCACTCTCTATCTAGCCAGCACGCCTATAGGGAATCTAGGGGATATAACTCTACGTGCGCTAGAGATCCTCAAAAGCGTAAGTGTAGTTGTAGCAGAGGATACCAGAATAACAAGGAAGCTCCTGTCTCACTATGGGATACATTGTAGACTGATAAGCTATAACGAACACTCCCCCCCTTATAGGCTAGATGAGATACTGAGTATGCTTCAGGATCAGGATGTTGTATACGCAACGGATGCAGGCACTCCAGGTATATCCGATCCAGGAATGACCCTAGTAGCTGCGGCACTGGAAAGAGGTATAAAGGTAACTCCATTGCCAGGAGCATCCGCTCTAACTACCGCAATAATGGGATCTGGATTACCCGCAAACCGATTCCTATTCCTGGGCTTTCTACCCCGAAGCTCCAAGGAAAGAGCTGAGACCCTGGCTCAGGCCGCCACAAGCCCATATACTCTAGTGCTGTTTGAAGCTCCACATAGATTGGTAAAAACCCTTCAAGACTTGCTGAACGCTCTTGGCGACAGGCAAATAGTAGTAGCCAGAGAGATGACCAAGATACATGAAGAGTTTCGCAGGTCCCACATATCTCAAGAAATAGAGTACTGGAGTAAGACTGAGCCCAAAGGAGAATACACACTGGTCATAGCTCCATCAGCAGCGCAAGGAGCAAGTCAAGACGAACAAGGCTTATCTGTTTATCTTGACAGAATAGAAGAGGGAGTAAGGGCCGGCAACAAAGCTAAGGACATCATAAAGCAGATAGCTGCACAAACCGGTATATCCAGGAATCTACTTTATAGGGCTTGGCTAGATCACCTACAAAACATAAATCAAGATAAAAAGTCGTAGCGTTTTCTTGACTTTTACTTGCTATAACGCTACTCCATAATGATAGAATGTTTCTGGGTTTACTTCACGAACAGGAGAGAACCATTGTTCGACGGACTGAGCAGTGTTGAGGAGTTCATATCCCATCTAGAATCGGAAAGGCATTTTTCAAACAACACTACCGCTGCCTATAAAAACGATATACTACAGTTCCACGACTGGCTTCAGGGTAAGGACCATATCGACTCTTGGGCGGCTGTAACCTCTTCTGATATACAGGATTACCTCTTGTACCTAAAAGGTAATCAAGACAGGGCCTACGCTCCAAGCACACAGGCGCGTAAGATGGCAGCTATAAAGAGCTTCTTCCAGTTCTTGGTAGCCAAGTCTGTAGTAGATCAAAATCCAGCCAGTGATCTCATAAGTCCAAGAGTACAGAAATACTGGCCAAAAGCCATAAGCGTGCAAGAAGTCAATATGCTACTTGCAGCTGCCAGTGATTCGGAGACCCCAGAGGGAATTAGAGACAGAGCAATGCTCGAGGTGCTTTATCGCACCGGGCTGAGAGTGAGTGAGCTGGTTAGCCTGAATGTGGACGATATAAATCTAGACGAAAGCCACCTTAAGTGTATAGGTAGAGGAAAGACTAGGAAGGTGCCTTTGTCTCAACCAGCAGTGGATGTTCTCAAGGTGTATCTTGAGAGATCCAGACCTTTGCTGGTCAGGGGGCAAGACGAGCAGGCACTATTTGTGAACCACCGAGGGCAGAGGCTCACTAGACAAGGTTTCTGGTTGATTCTCAAGGCTTATGCTTCGGAGGCTGGGATCAAAGGGATTACACCTCACACGCTCAGACACTCCTTTGCCGCTCATATGATCGATGGAGGAATAGACCTGAGGCAGGTACAGGAGTGGCTTGGACATGCAAGCATAACGACCACCCAGGTCTACAGACAGATAAAGTCGAACTCTCATTCAGAGAAAATAATAGACATCAAAAGCAGGGAAGAGAGAATACCCGAGGAAGTAGCTAAATGAGATCTCCATTTATTGCCTTGCTAACGGGGTTAATCGCACTTTCTGCATATAAGTTGGGATTTCCCGTGGTAAAAGTGTACGATGCTCCCGATGGAGGAAAGGTAATGAGGTTCTCCTTCAGCAAAACCCCAGGCTTCGTTGCTTACATGCGCATGCCGCGCAAGGCATTGCCCCAACCAGAAACGAAGCGTGCATGAAATCAAATTACTTGCAAGATATCTAGCCATCCCCACCAACTTTTGGGGTTGGCTTTCATTTTTAGGAGGTTAGGATGGCTGAGACTAAGGAAACAACAGAAACCACAGTGAGCATGGATACTATCGTATCTCTCGCCAAGAGGAGAGGTTTCGTCTTTCCCAGCAGCGAGATCTACGGAGGCTGGTCAGCTTTCTGGGACTATGGCCCTGTAGGCGTAGAGATGAAGAAAAATATCAAGAAGGCCTGGTGGCACGACGTTGTACAAATCCGATACGATGTCGTAGGTATAGATGCAGCCACGATAATGCATCCTCTAGTATGGAAAGCTTCTGGACACCTCGAGAACTTCAACGACCTAATGGTCGACTGTAGGAACTGCAAGCAAAGGTTCAGAGCTGATCATCTTCCTGGTTACGAAGAGAACAAGAGGGCAGGAAAAGAGAATCCAGTAGAGGGACTCTCCTGTCCTAATTGCGGATCGAAAGATCTAACGCCTCCTCGCCCATTTAACACCATGTTCAAGACGTTCGTTGGGCCAGTAGAAAACGAGGCCGCGGTAGCCTACCTAAGACCTGAGACAGCTCAAGCCATATTTGTTCAGTTCTCAAACGTGCTCATGACTAGTAGGAAGAAATTGCCCTTCGGCATAGCACAGATAGGAAGAGCTTATCGTAACGAGATAACCCCAGGCAACTTCATATTCCGGTCGAGAGAATTCGAACAAATGGAACTGGAGTATTTTGTACGTCCAGGCGAAGATGACAAATGGTATGAGTACTGGCGCAACTTTGCGATAGATTGGTTTGTGTCTCTGGGAGTGTCCAGAGAGAGGTTGCGCCTTAAGGAGCATGCTAAGGAGGACCTCTCTCACTACTCGAAGGCAACAACCGATTTGGAATACCTTTATCCATTTGGATGGAACGAATTGTGGGGTATCGCTAACCGCACTGACTATGATCTCAAAGCCCATATGGCAGTCAGTGGGCAGCAGCTGACTTACTACGATGAAGAGACCAAGAGCCATATAGTTCCATACGTCATCGAACCATCACTAGGAGTAGACAGATCATTCCTAGTATTCCTTCTAGATGCCTATCATGAGGAACCAGACAATGAAGGCACTCGCGTAGTTCTCAGATTCCACCCAAGGATAGCTCCAGTGAAGGTCGCTGTGCTACCGCTATCTCGCAAGGAGCCTCTCATCAAGATAGCATGGGAGATAAGAGACAGACTAGCAGACATGTATGTAACCGACTACGACGAGACCGGCAGTATAGGTAGAAGATACCGCCGGCAGGACGAAATTGGAACTCCTTACTGCGTAACGGTCGACTTCCAGACACTAGAAGATAACGCAGTTACTATAAGGGACAGAGATACAATGCAGCAGGACAGGGTGAGCATTTCTGAACTCGAGTCCGTCCTCAAGGATAAGCTTGGATTCTAGGAGCTCATGCCATAACCAAAGCAGGATCCTGGCAGAAGAGCATTCAAAGTACGGAAATACCTTATCGGCAGGAGGGCTAGTGAGCGCCCTCCTGCCTCAACACCACCGGTATGGTGGCTAGACACAGCATTATATCTCCTAGAAGCGTATGGTTCTCAGCATACTCAGCTTCTAGTTTGGTGCGTTCCTCATAGCCGAGATTAGATCTCCCTGCTACCTGCCAGGGGCCTGTTAGACCAGGCTTAACTGTCAACATTTTCAGTATGTCAGGTATTGTCTCGGGAAACCTCTCTG
Organism: Thermobaculum sp. T2p; assembly: GCF_059335935.1. Classification (NCBI taxonomy): domain Bacteria; kingdom Bacillati; phylum Chloroflexota; class Chloroflexia; order Thermobaculales (SeqCode); family Thermobaculaceae (SeqCode); genus Thermobaculum (SeqCode); species Thermobaculum sp. T2p. The sequence goes on along the minus strand of NZ_JANZYQ010000029.1, from coordinate 19,736 downwards.
CCTGAGCTATGATCTCGAAGGGGTAGCGAGGCCTTGGCCCCACTATACTCATCTCTCCATGCAAGACATTGATAAGGTTAGGAAGCTCATCGATACTAGTCTTACGGATGAACCTGCCTACCCTTGTCAACCTTGGATCATCATCCAGAAGCTTGAAGTTGTTTCTTCTATACTTCTCCCACAGTACTGGGTTGTTTACCAAAAGTAAGTGTGCGTTTGGTACCATACCTCTGAACTTATACATCTTGAAAGGTACACCATGCCTCCCCGCCCTCTTAGGAATATCCGCCATGACTGGCCCAGGAGACTCCAGTTTGATTAGTATTGCCACTATCAGCAATAGAGGAGCAAATATCAACAAGGCTGTCAGAGATACTATTATGTCAAAAGTTCTCTTGAGAACTCTTTTGAGGCTCCACTTCTGACTCTCAGCCCAAAGTATCTGTACTTCTATAGGCGCATTGTAGAGCCATTCTTGGATCTTGGCATCTAGTATATATTGCTGTCTGTCGTGTATATGAGCCTCCCTGGGCTCAAGATCGCGTAGATCTAGGATACGCAAGGAGTAGCGATATCCTGCCACAAGGGAGGTGGTGATTGCTGCTTCAAATATGAGGACGCTTCTCGGGAACTCCTGAATAGGGTCCTGAAGGGAGACGAATACTAACAAGAGGGTCGCGACTATAGACCCCACTACAGTAGCGGACACCACAGCTACCGTTTCTCTCAAAGCAGCGTTCTGCCAAATGTATCTATAGAGACCGAAAAGGGCAAATAAAGCTATTCTGAGAATTATAAGAGGGAACAACAGGTCAATAAATCTTGGAAGCTCCCTCTCCAGATATGGAAAAGGCACGCGCACTGCAAAGCTGAGTATAAAAGAAGCAGCCACACACAACACATCTATTATGAACCACCAGAAAGCCCCTAGCTTCATGATGTTCTCCAAATAAGTGGATATGCCTTTATTAACAGCTTATGTATTCTTCGAATCTCAGACTCAGCGGTATGATCCCGGGCAAAACGCAGCGCATTTGAAGATAAACTCATCCTTAGATCATCTGCTTGTATCAAGCGTTGAACACAAAAAGCCAGAGCACTAGCATCCCCAGGCTCTACCAGTAGACCATTGACCCCATCTTCTATGATATCGGGTATACCGCCCACTTTCGTCGCCACTATGGGCAGTCCAGCTGCCATAGCCTCGAGCAGCACTTTTGGAATACCCTCAGAAAGGCTCGGTAGAACATATATATCTGATCTGTCGAAGTAGGCCTTTAGCACCGGACCGGGTGGGACATAGCCAGGGAACTCAACGACATGTTTCAAACCTAACTTAGACGCAAGATCCCTAAGGTAGTCTCCTTGTTCCCCATCCCCAACTATAGTTAGATGCACATCGAAGCCTCTATCAATTAGAAGCTTGACCGCTTCAAGAAGATAAGCAAGACCTTTGACTGGCCTGAGCTGCCCCGCCCAAAGTAAACGCACAGGATTATGCAATACCCCCTTAGGGGAATCGCTGATATCAGATTCCTTCACCAGACTACTATTAGCAATGATCGCGCTTTTGGATTCTTCAAGGTATCGACTGAGCCCTTTGCCAGTTACTAATACCGCCCCTCTCTTAGCAGCTAATAACATGCTTTTATCCAAATAGATTGCAAGTCTTCTGGCCATACTATCTCGTTTTGTTTTGGAAGCATACTTAGCTCTGGTAGTTTCCATTATGTCCCCTCGTATCCAGAGGACATACGGTTTTGCTAACAATAAACAGACGAAAGCCGTTATAGGTAGTAGAGGATGTGGGCCATTTATCCACACTAAGTCCGACCTGCGAACACCCTGGTAAATCCTCTGCACTATAACCAGAAGATCTCTCGGCAGCTGCTTCATGAACTGCTCGATAGTCCTTGAGGGGGGAAGTTTTATATAACGAATATGCTCGCCTTCTATACTAAAGCCACCAATGCCAGAGGCATGTACTGGGCAGCAAATCTCTATGTTCTCAGCAAAAGCAAGCAGCTCGGGAACAAATCTCATAAAGGCGCTGGTCGTACAGATCTTATCTTCATCTACGAAGTGATAGTCACTTGTTACAAGGCACAATCTGTTTATCTTCATACTTCCGATTCATTCCATAGAACTGTAGGTCCTAATCCTTCTCCCCAGCAGCAGATCCTTCCAGCCCAACAGAAAAGCCAGATTAGCTACAAAGAAACTGTAGGCAGCAGAGAGCAAACCAACCCTTTTGCCAGCCTTTTCCAAAAGAAAACCACATAAAGACATAGAAAAGTACCCAAGATGCAACCATAAAGCTAGGGAATAAACTCTTTTATAAGACCTTAAACCTATCGATGAGACAAAAGATAGAATCAAAAATACAGGAGTCATCCATCTCAGCACTTTGTGCGAGAATACTGCCCACCAATGTAGGGGATGTCTCAGAGGGTTAATACTCCCCTCATCGCTAAAAAGAGCTCTTAGAGCTCTCGAGACCATCCGCCGTCGAGCGTTTACCTCACCTTTTGCACTGGATGGCATCACCTCATAAGCCACAGCCCTGGGCTCATGTACCATCACATAGCCTTTCTTTATCGCAAGCTTGGGTATAACAACATCTTCACTACAATCTGGAGAGAACGGCTCGAAGATTTCCCTTCTGAAGCTCATAACAGCACCACTTGTTGTTGAGAGCACGCCTGCATCGCTCTCAAGCCTTCTAAGTAGCATCTCATATCTCCAGTAGATACCCTCACTCTGCGATATACCTGAAGCACTAGTGTTCCTTATCTTAAGCTCCCCACCCACACATCCAATATGTGGATCAAGATAATGCTTAGCTATATGGATTAGGAAATCCTTATCGTGACGCGTATCAGCATCTGACCTGACAATCACCTCATGCCTAGCAACCAGAACCCCTTGTATGATGGCGGCCGTCTGACCAGATCTTCGTAGTGCTATCAAGCGTACCCGCGAATCCTTTGAAGATATGCTGTGTACGATTTCATTGGTCGCATCCGTAGATCCATCAGACACAACAACGACTTCAAGCTTCCCATACGGATAATCCATAGCCAACAAATCATTTAGAGAATCTTCTATGACCGAGGCTTCGTTATGAACAGCCATTACTATAGATATTGAAGGCCAGTTTTTTACCTGCCGAGAGTTATTCTCGGATTTCAAAATAGACAACAGCTTCAAGAGAAACGGATACGCCACCCAGGTATATCCGACCATGAGCGAGGACAACCAAAACAACCAGCGCATAGGATAAAGATATAACCTCATTTCACCATAGCGTATACACCTGAATTTATGCCCGAGCAGAGCTTGGCGAACTCCTCAACTCCATCTTCTACCGAGATGGTAGGTTTCCATCCTAGAGACCTGAACTTTGACCCATCGACTTCATAGGAGATCTGGTTGAGGTGGCGTCCCTCCTTGCGCTCCACTTTGAGCCTCGGGAAACGAGGTCTTACATAAGACAACACCTGATTTACAGAGGCGTTCTCACCAACAACGTTGAACACATCGTTCTCAGTCGCTGGATTCAAGAGAGCAAAGATAAAGGCCGAGCTGGCATCCTTTACATGTATAAAAGGTCGCTTCTGCTCCCCCGTACCATGTACAGTAATCGGCATACCCAACGCACCATATATGGCAAACTTGTTTACCACGGTATGCACGCGCAGTCCGGGACTTAGACCAAACACAGTAGCAAGTCTCAACGCTGTGCCACTTATTCTGCCATTAGTTTGATTTGGAAGGGCAAGGATCTCTTGCTCTCCCATAAGCTTGTACACACCATAGGGGCTTTCAGGATGACATTCTGATTCCTCATTGACTATCCCTGCAGTCTCACCATAGACGCTACATGTGGAAGCATATATTACTCGCCTGACTGTACTAGATCTCTTAACAGCCTCGACAACATTCTTGGTTCCTTGAAAGTTCGTTCGCTCCGTCTCTGGAATACGTTCGAAGGAGACCACTGCGTTGGTCAGAGCCGCAAGATGTATGACTACATCGCACCCTTGAACAGCGTCAACCAGATCGTCAAGGTTCTGCACATCGCCATATACAAAGTCATAGATACCACTTGGTGGTAAATTCATCAGGGATTGGTATCTTTCATCTTGCATGTTGTCAAAGATGATTATCCTGGATCCTGCTAACTCTGGATGCTCTCCCAAGTCCCTGATGAGTTGAGAGCCTACATACCCAGCGCCACCTGTTACTAGTATGTTCAACTGCGTTACACCTCTTTTCACGATTTTGTTTTCATCTACCAAGAAGGAATTATACACTTCGGCTCAACTATTATTGTCTAGAAGGTATCGTCAAGCAAAAAATAATTATCAATTACCTTGCCTCGACTATTCGCCTATAGATCAGGCTCCATTGTTGCGATACCTTGGATACATCCATAGAGTTGATTATCAAAATATCTCTTATCGGCAATCCTGACCAGCGAATGAACAGCACGGTGAGGAAGATTGTCGAAAAGCTATAACTAACGGACGAGGATAACGCTGCTCCTTCTATACCCCAACCCGCAACCCCCATAAGAAATACGTTCATTACGACATTTATACACATAGACGCCAAAGTAGCGATTTGAAACCATTTAGCCTCTCCCTGCCCTATAAAGTAATTTGAAAGCACCCGTTGTAGAGAAAAAACTACAGTACCTATGAGCAGTATGCGAAGGGCATCCACAGCACCTAGAAAGCTGCGACCATACAGGAGAGTTATTATAAGATGAGAGAAGAGCATTATCCCCAGTCCCATGATTAGCGAGATAGTAAATGTTATTCTCATCGTCGCCGCTGTGATATCTCGCACATTCTCCTTATCCGAAACAGAGACTCTAGGCAACAAAGCAGTAGAGATCGCTCCAGGTATAAGCCACACTACTTCGGCCCAGTTAGTGGCAGGAACATAGAGCCCTAGATGAGATGAACCTAAGAAGTACTTCACAAGGAAGTAATCGAATCTATAACCAACGGCCTGAGCAACAGTACCCGCCTCTATATGAAAACCATATCTGACAACCCTTAGAAAAGCCTCTAGGTTGAACCTAATGCTGAATCCAAGTTTCCTGGCTATGGTCGCTATGGAGAGAAGAAGAGTAGTAATAGAATTAGCAGCCAAACCAAATGCTATACCCACATCCCTACCCCAAATGATAAGTCCCAGGAGTATGAACGCTGGGAGAGTGAGGTATCTGGCCACATACATGGCGCTAAACCAGTCCAGCTTCCTCTCGGAAACCCAAACATAATCCAGATAACTCTGCAATATCGATATAGGAAATGTCAGGGTAATGATAGTAATCGAGAGCTTGGACTCTAGCTCCATGTTAAGATATGGCCTTAGTACGGAGAACGCCAATATTGAAGATAGGCCAAATATAGTGGCGCCTATAAGTGAGTTGCCTACTATTTCCTCGAGGGAAAGCCGCTTCTGCCCCCTGAAGTGCACATGGGCAGGTCCAAGCCCCAGAGTAGCGACCGTAGTTATGAAAGTAGATATGGTCACTAACAAGCCATAGGATCCAAGTCCCTCCCTACCTGCTACACGAGCCAGCATCACCGTAAGCAACAGGGATACTACTTTCTGAAAGTTACGGCTAATAAATACCAGAACGGTATCCTTTAGCATCTAACACCTGCCGCCTTGATATACTCTTCCTGTAACTTGCGAACAGTAAGCTTTATATCAAACCTGGAGGATGCATATTCCCTGGCTTTCAATCCCATATGTTCGCGCAAGCTATCCTCCGACAATAGCCTAATCACTGAGCTTGCTAAAGATTCAGGATCACGAGGAGGCACTAAAAGACCCGTCTCTCCTTCAATGACTATCTCGGTAATTCCGCCCACTTTGGTAGCCACTGCCGGTACACCCATAAGAGCAGCCTCCACCAACGCCACGCCGAAGCTTTCCTGCAAGCTAGGGAAGACAAATACGTCCGTTAGAGAAAGCACTCTGTCTATATCCTTGCGAGCCCCAAGGAAAAGTACATGTGAACCAATACCTAAACTATTAGCTAGATCAGACAAGTATTGTTGCAGCTCTCCATTACCAACAAATAGAAAGCGTGTGTTAGGGTATTGCTCTATGACTTTAGGAGCTGCTCTTATCAAATATTCCTGCCCCTTTATCTTTCTAAGTCTAGCAACGTTCGTTATAACGAACTCATCTTCAGAAATGCCCAACTCTCTTCTGAGAGAAACCAGCTCCTCCCGAGGAGCCCTTTTCCAAGAATTTAAATCCACTCCCGAATATATAACGTTTACTTTGTCCTTAAGTAACGGTTCAAGGCCAATAAGTCTCTCTCTAACAGCATTACTGGGAACTATTATCCTAGTAGTGCGCAGGTTGAGGAGCCAATCCACCAGAACATGGGTAGACTTCCTAGTTAGGAAAGGCATGCCCCTCTTATGAATAATCACTGGCACACCTGCAAGAAAAGCAGCAAGCCTTCCCCAGGTTTCCCCCGGGTACAGGTTAGCATGTACCACATCCACAGATTTGTCTCGAATTATACGAGCTAAAGCCAAGGCATTAGACGGATCATTACGTCCATATTCATTTATCTCATATATGGGTACGCCAAGGCTGTAGAAATCATCTCTAATGAGGTGATCGCCCTCATCAATAACAAGTGAATAATCAGCAAAGCTAACAGATGCTACAAGAGGCTGAAAACGATCCTTATCTAGGAGCCTTAAAAGATGATATATCTGCCATTCAGCTCCACCCTGAGCTATTGGCCCCATTACTATTAGGACTTTTATACTGGGCGGCACATCTACTCCTCACCTGATAGCAATCTTTCTACGGTTCCCTTCACCGTACGCTGTGGCGAAAAGCCAAGGTCGTGGCATATACGGCTTATATCGACGACGAAATTATCCGCTGATATCTCCCTGTTGCCTGCACCTCTGTCCGGCTTCTGCTCTACAGGAACTCTATAACCCAGTATCCGCTCGGCTGCATCATTGACGATATCGGCCACAGTCTTGACTGTAAGGGTCTCTGGGCTACCAAGGTTATAGATACCTGTGGCTTGCTTCTCTATTGCCAGCTTATATGCTTGCACTGTATCCATCACGTGCAGGAAGTTTCTTGCCTGCATACCAGTCCCATAGATGGTAATAGGCTGGTGATTGAGCACACGATCGGCAAGCACATTCAGCAAAGTGTTCTTCTTGGTGATACCCTTACCGTAGATGTTTGTCTGCCTGAATATCAAAACGTTCAGTCCATCAAGCTTCTGAGCTGCTAATAGTAGGTGTTCGCTAGCCGTTCGCAAGAACCCATACATACCGATGGGAGCCCTAGGAGTATCCTCCGTAACCAATCCAGAGGCTTGACCATAGACAGCAAATGTAGAAGAGAACAGAAACTGCTTTACTCCAGCACGAACGGCCGCCTCAGAAACATACTTTGTTGCCACAAGAATATCTCTGGATGCCTCCAGAGGATGTTGCTCGCACTGAGGAATCCCTGTCATACCTGCAAGGTGTACTACTACATCGCATCCCCTTACCATCTCCTCAGCATGTTCGGGGATTGCGCAATCCATCTCCTCTACGGTAACATCCCCTATCTGCCTTACCGTTCCCACAGAAAAGTTATCAACAGCTCTAATATCGTGATCGTGCCTAAGTAAATCCACAAGAGTGGACCCGATAAATCCAGCCGCACCTGTAACGAGTATCTTCAAAGCTCACTCTCCTAGGTGATGTTGATCAAGCAATTTTTATCTTACCAAGTTTGGGTGCAAAAGCATTCCAAAATAAAGGTCCCCTGAAATATAGGGGACCTTTCTAGGAACAGCCTTATAGAGCCTTTAGGTTTTATCTCGCAGCAACCTTGGCCAAAAGTTGTTCAGGTATAAATCTGTCCTTGTAAGCGGAAAGAACCTCCTTGTATGGCAAGAGGCTCTCCAGGGTGTCTCTAATACCTGCTTCTATGTCTACATGTATGTCAGGTAGCAGTTCCTGTATGAAACGATCGTTCTCCATAACCATCTGGTGCTCTTCTTTCTCAACACGAGGATTAGGAAGATGCTCAACTTCTACCTCAACTCCCATCTCACCAGCTATCTTCTGAATTGCGTTAGCTACCTCCTGAATGCTGACCGGCCCACTTGTCTGGTTGAAGATCTCAAACTTACCATCGGTGCCTCTCTTGACAGCAGCAACGGTGGAGTTAACGGCATCCTGAAGTCCTATCATTGGACGCTTGAGATCACCCTTGCCGTAGACGGTTATTGGAAAACCTGCAAGAGCTTGGGCAACGAACCTATTCACAACTGTACCAAAGTAGAAATCGAAGTCAAATCTGGTAGCAAACCTAGGATCTTCTTGAGTCTCCGGAGTGCTCGTCCCATAAACGATAGCAGTTCTAAGATCTATAATCGGCAGCTTCCATTTGCTATTCGCTAACCAGAGGTTATTTACGTCATGGCACTTGCTCATGTGGTACCACGAACCTGCCATACCTGGAAAGATGATTGTATCCCTCTGCCCTTTACGCTCAACCTCTACGTAACCCTCAGGTATAGGGAATCCTGGCTGGCCATAGACACCAGTTGTAGTAGTCTCTATAAAGAGCGTGTCCAGAGCATTGAGTTCCTTGAGGGCCCACAGTAGATTACGGGTGGATTGAGTGTTGTTATGCTGGGTATAGTTAGCTCTCTCTCCGTTTATCTCAGAATAGGGGGCTGAGGGCTGGGCCGCCAGATGCACGATTGCCCTTGGCTTGAAAACGGACACCAATTCCAAGACAAAATCTCGATCAACGAGATCACCGTAGATGAAACTGATATTGGTGAGGCCCCTCTCATGGGCAGCCTTGACTCTATCCTCCATTGAGGCTATAGGTACCGCAGATACAGAGCCTATCTCTTCAACCCATCTGCGTCGCCCAAAATTATCTACACCAACAATCCTTTCATTCGGGAATTCCTTAGCTAGCTTCAAAAGGGTGGGCCACCCCATGTATCCATCAGCGCCCGTTAGAAGTATAGTCATGGTGATTGATACCCTCCTAACATTACCTCTAAAATAATCAGGTTAATCTATCATAATCTGACAGGTAACGATTGTGGCCGTGCCCAGTATAAAAGGGTGCGCCGATGCTGTCAAATATACGATAACACAACTCAAGTATATGAATTAATGCAGAGGTGTAAAAATTGCAGATAGGTCTTATAGGGTTGCCGGGAAGCGGTAAAACTACTATCTTCCAGGCATTAACCGGTGTCAGATCCAGCGCAAGTACTTCGAGCAAGAGGGAAGCTGCAAACCTGGCAGTAGTAAGCGTACCGGACGAGAGGGTAGACAAGCTGTCAGGGATATTCAAGCCCAAGAGAACCATCTATTCATCGGTGGAGTTCACAGACGTAGCAGGACTTCAGGGAGTAGATACTGCTAAGAGCAAAGGATTTAGCTCAACTTTCCTAGCCGCTGCGCGTAACGTAGATGTACTAGGGATAGTAGTTGGCAAGTTCTTGCCCGGCTCCAACCCACAAGCCGAGCTAGAAGAGATAGAGCTGGAACTTAACCTCGCAGATCTTTCTGTTATACAGAAGCGTCTTGAAAGGTTGAGCTCAGAAATCTCCAAAACTCCCGCTGCAAGAAGAGGAGAACTGGAGAAAGAACGTGAGTTGCTCCAAAGGCTTGAACAAACCTTGACAAACGATAGACCAATACGAGAGTTAGAAATATCTGCCGATGAAGAAAAAATGCTAAGAGGCTATGGATTTCTGACTGCTAAACCAGCCTTCGTAATCCTCAATGTAGCAGAGACCGAAGCAAGCAAACAGGATCTAGTCCTACATCTCAATCTACCGACTGTACAGGTATCTGGCATTATAGAGGCCGAGATAGCAGAGCTGCCGCCAGATGACGCCAAGGCATTTCTGGAAGACTTGGGGCTACAAGAGCCAGGTATAAATAGGGTGATCAAGACAGCTTATGACACAGCAAAGCTTATTTCTTTCTTTACCGTAGGAGAGGACGAGGTCAGGGCGTGGACCGTCAAGTTGGGATCGACGGCTGTTGAAGCCGCTGGGGTTATTCACTCCGACTTCGCCCGGGGGTTTATACGCGCTGAGGTGGTTCATTATGATGATTTCATGCGTGTTGGAAGTCTGGCGGAAGCGCGCCGACAAGGACTGCTTCGCCTCGAAGGCAAAAACTATGTAGTAAAGGATGGAGACATCTGCCACTTCTTGGCAAATGTTTGACTACTTCAAAGGCCTTTTTGTGGGAATTCCTGGCCTACGAGGATACTTTTGTGGGGTAGAGTTCACTTTATTGATGACGACTAGACTCCTGATACCATCTACATCTGGCAGGCAGTAGTTTACTGTCTGTGCCCATTTACCGCCAAGAATCTCCAGCGCTTGTGAGGAGTCGTTTAGCTCCTCATCTAGATTCTCACTCTTCATTGCGACAAACTTACCTCCTACCCTCACGAATGGCAAGCAGTACTCTAGCAGCGTAGGCATATAGGCCACTGCACGTGCAACTACCAACTCAAAAGACTCTCTCAGATCAGGGAGATGAGCAGCTACTTCGGCACGCTGGTTCAACACCGTAACGTTCAACCCTAGAGACTCAGAAACAACAGCTATAAAGGAGGCTTTCTTTCGGATTGCTTCCAAGGCCGTTACATGTATGTTCGGGAAGGCAATCGCAATTGGGAGCGAGGGGAATCCAGCTCCACTTCCCACATCTAGCAGATTAGCAGGCACCTTTCCATTATTGACCTGCCAGTGTCCTATAGCAACAGAGAGGGAATCGAGAATATGCTTGATAAGGATTTCCCGTCTTGATCTAATGGCAGTTATGTTGTATTTGTAACTCCACTCATTAACGAGATCAGCTAGAGCCAGGAAAAGCTCCAGCTGATCTTCTTCTAACTCTATACCTAAATTATGTGCGGACTCTGACAGGAAATATATCTCCGCCCGCTTGCTATCACTAGCGCTGATGGACATCTTTCAAGGTCTTATCCCGCAAATCAGTAGTCTTGTGTAGGAGCTCGCGAGCTGTCTGGGCTATACCTTCAGCATCCAAACCCAGTATCTTCCTAAGTATCTCTTGGCTGCCGTGCTCAACGTATCGATCAGGCATACCGAGCCGAACGAAGTGACTTGGTACCATACCATGATCAGCTAGGTACTCCAGCACAGCACTGCCAAACCCTCCCATTCGGACGTTCTCCTCGACTGTGATCAAGTAATCGTGCTTAGCGACAAGCTTCTGAAGCAAGTCTTCATCTAAAGGCTTGATGAACCTACAGTTAACCACAGTCGCAAATATACCATCTTGCTTGAACAATAACTTAGCAGCCTCAAGAGCCTGATAAACGCTGTAACCAGTAGCAAGTATAAGTAGATCCTCACCTTCCTGCAGTAACTCCCAAGTACCTACTGGGATAACATGTAGGGTCTCTGATAGAGGCACGCCATAGCCATTGCCCCTTGGATATCTAATAGCCGCTGGGCCCTCTAGGCTTAGGGCAGTCTTGAGCATGTGCTGGAGCTCATTCTCATCCTTTGGCGCCATCAGCGTCATGTTGGGCACGCATCTGAGATAGCTTATATCTAGAGCACCATGGTGAGTGCGACCATCGTTGCCAGCTATACCAGCTCTGTCCATGGCAAACACTACAGGTAGGTTCTGCATAGCAACATCATGTACCACCTGATCGTAAGCTCTCTGGAGAAACGTGCTATATATAGCCGCAACAGGACGCATACCTGCAGCTGCTAATCCAGCAGCAAAAGTGACCGCATGCTGCTCTGCTATACCCACATCAAACATTCGGTCAGGAAAACGCTTGCCAAATTGATCAAGACTAGTGCCATCAGGCATCGCGGCAGTAATACCCACTATGCGTTCATCCTCTTCCGCAAGCCTTATGAGAGTCTGGGCAAATACATCTTGGTATCTAGGAGCAGATGGTTTGGCATCTGATTTACCTGGAGACTTAGGAGTTACTGAGTGCCATTTATGTGTCTTGGATTCAGCTTCCGCAGGCTCAAAACCCTTGCCCTTGATAGTTATAGCGTGTATAAGCACTGGGCGATCCAATTGCTTGGCAAGGGTTAGTGTCTCCTGCAGATCCGCCAAGTTATGACCATCTATGGGTCCAAGGTAAGTAAGCCCCAGCTCCTCCCACATCATATTGGGGATGACGAGTTCCTTGACACTATCTTTGAATCGCTTGCCAAGCTCAACAAGAGCATCTCCAGCCGGCATCCTTTGGAGAATGGACACCACATCTCCCTTAGCCCGATGGTAAGTCCTGCTAGTGCGTAGGCGGGTGAGCAGCCTAGGTACGACTCCGACGTTGGGATAGATGCTCATCTCGTTGTCATTTAGCAGCACAATCATCTTAGTACCCAGATGGCCCAGGTTATTTAAAGCCTCCAGAGCCATGCCTCCAGTTAGAGCACCATCCCCTATAACCGCCACCACATGGTAATCTTCGCCCTGCATATCACGAGCTACTGCCATGCCGAGCGCAGCAGATATGCTGGTACTAGCGTGCCCCGCCCCAAATTGATCGTGAGGACTTTCCTCACGCATCAGGAAGGGGGCCAATCCACCGTATTGCCTAATGGTATGCATGAGTTTGTTGCGCCCAGTGAGTATCTTATGAGGGTAAGCCTGATGTCCCACATCCCAGATAATCTTGTCACGAGGCGAATCGAACACAGTGTGTAAAGCTATAGCTATCTCCACTGTTCCCAGGTTGGAGGAAAAGTGTCCACCAGTAACTCCGTAGACAGTCTCAACTAGCCTTTCTCTCATCTCCTGGGCTAGTTGCTTCAGTTGATCATGAGTCAGATTCTTGAGTTGATCAGGCGACTCGATAGTATCTAAGATCCTAGACATACTCTCTCCAATTGTTATATAGACTTTATCTACCTATCTTTCCTTGTGATAATAGCAGTCAACTTAAGAACGGTCAAATGAATGAATAAGTTGCAGCAGAAAACTCCCTGGCAAGGTTCTAGCTATAGGCTGTTGAGAATTTACTTAGGGGATGGAAATGAGAGCCTTAGTGCGCATCTTCTCCTTCGCTGCTAAAGAGATAACAGACATCAAGCGGCAGCCAAGACTAGTATTAACCTTGATAATGGGACCTTTCCTCATACTCCTTGCCTTTGGACTGGGGTACAACTCGACACAACCTCCTATACATGCCCTACTGGTTGTCCCCGAAAATTCCGGCTTGCCAGGCAACCAGCAAGAATACACTCGCCATATACCTCCTCCGTTTGTGATCGACGGCTTGTACAGAAACGCAGAGGAGGCGCTTGCTAAGTTACAAGCTGGGCAAACTGAGGTCGTGATAATCTTTCCTGAGGATACCATGCAGAGTATAAGGAGCGGGCATAGAGCAACAGTACAAGTCATCTATAGGGAGCTTGATCCGATAGCAAGCAGCTGGATCCCCTATTTCACGCGTGCAGCTATAGACAGCATGAACAGGCAGATCGTGACCCAGGCTATCAGCTCCACTCGATTACTCGAGAACACATCACTTTCCCCTCAGGTAATCGTTGCTCCATTAGACGCCAAAACGAGAAATGTGGTGCCATATCAACCCTCAGTAGTCGTATATTATCTTCCGAGTGCAATTGCACTACTGCTACAGCATCTAGCGATCACGTTGGCTTCGTTCTCACTGGTGCGTGAGAGATTAATCGGTGCAATAGAGCTCTTTCGTGTAGCACCTGTAGGGAGAACGGAGATCATTACAGGCAAATATCTAGGCTACGGTATAGTTACGTTGATAGTTGGAGCAGTCCTTATAGCATCCATGATGTACTTCTTGGGCCTGCCATTACTAGGCTCTGTGTACGAGCTGGCCATACTGTTAGCAGCGTTGACTTTTTCCTCTCTTGGTATAGGCTTCTTTATATCAGCAATCAGTAAGAGTGAAAGTCAAGCAGTGCAGTTCTCCATGCTAACTCTGCTTGCTAGCATTTTCTTCAGCGGCTTCTTTCTCCCCATTGAAAGCCTGAATGAGTACGCAAGATGGGTTTCTTACGTTTTGCCGGTGACATACGCAATAGATTCACTAAAAGAAGTTCTACTATTAGGTATCCACATAAAGGAAGAGAACCTATATGCACTAGGAGCAATCTTTCTGATACCTACACTAGCATCAAGTTTCATACTAGGTAAGGACTTCAAACGCAAATAGATCTTTATAAGATTGCTTTGAGTGGAATGCGCCACTGCTCACCCTCTTTATGGGCATCCAGACGCTTCTCGCGGATCAATTTCCTGACTTGTTGTGGCGTATACCCTAAAACTTCAGATGCGGCTTTCACTCCTACTGTGATTCTCTTCAGATCCAACACTTCATCATCTTTTTTCCCCTCTATGAGTTGAGTAATAACTTCCCAGCGGCTATCAGCATATTTGATAGCCAATGGATCTCTCGTTGCTACGGCCTCCATCCTCTCTTTATGTAGCATGTGCTTCAATTCAGCAACTGTCATATGGTCCTTCTTCATCATGGTAGATCTTCTCTATTGAGAATCATGGCAGAGTTGCGCAACGTATCCTTTCCGTAATCCCAAGTAGGCTGCTTACTATTATAGAAAGCAAATATGACAGTTTTGCCTTTCACTTCGGTGATACCTATCTGGTGCACGAGCCAACCATCATCAAGAGGTAGCCAACCACCTTTGAAGGCTATCGGCGTACCTGCAGGAAGTCCTTGAGGCACTCCCCAGCGTTGGTCTTGTACTATTGAAGCCATAAGACGGATGGCCACGCCTCGTAATGGCTCATTGAGGTATTGGCCATAGTAAAGGCTTCTAAGAAGCATCACCATATCAGAAGCAGTAGTCGTACTTAGCCCCCAAGCATTAGGGTTGATATTTGTGTGCATAATTCCCCTACGATTTAGTTCACGCTCAACAGCAGCAGGACCTCCAACAGCAGTAAGCAGGGCTGTAGCAGCATCATTATCGCTGACGGTTATCATCGGTACCAGCAGATCAGTGCCTGGAGATGAGGCCGAAGGATCGCGCCTGTACTGTTGGCTCAGCTGTGTAACCATGATTGGAACCTTTACCGTACTAGCCATCTGAAAATTTATATGGGTATTCCATGTATAGATAGTATCGGTCTCGGGTAGATATACGGCCGCAGCTGATACGCCCTGTCGAGAGGCAAGATATTTCACGAGATCTGGTGCTATAGATCTAAGATTAGCCTGTCTAGGCGTGTTAAGCCTATTGGTTATGGGAGGAAGCTCAAAATCAGAATCCTCATCCATGGAAGGAATTATAAGTCTTTGTCCAACTTGCAAAGTAGCGTTGACATCAAGACCATTAGCACGAGCTAAGTCATCTACTGTGATCCCAAACCTTCTGCTTATACCCCAGAGAGTATCTCCTGCAACTACTACATAGTACCTAGTTCTATTTATCTTCTTTGGGGTGGCTGTAGGTCTGGGGTTCCTATTAGGATTCCTTGCGGGCTCTTTAGTTGGCTGAGCTGGAGAAGGGCTCGGAGGCACGCTTGCCGATTTCGTTGGGGTAACTCGAGCAATAGCTGCTGGCGTTGGTGAATGGATTGCTGAATTACTAGAACCTGGAGAAGCATGAGAGACGCCTACAGTAGGTGAAGGCGTGACACCTTCTGGAGCTAAGTCGTTGCCACAACGACCCAACGCAAAAGCTACAACAAGTATGAGCATAAAGCTGAGGAATAATATCAGGGGGCTACTCCCTCTCTTCCTAAAAAGCACTATCACCTCCCAAGAGAATAAGGTGTGCAGAAGAGTGTATCACAAAACAGGATCAGTTCTACACTATATACTTATTGATCAAGGAGGGGGGAGGGGGAATGGGGCGTTCCCGGCGGGATTCGAACCCACAACCTTTGGCTCCGGAGGCCAACGCTCTATCCGATTGAGCTACGGGAACAGTACACAGCTTAATATTATCATGATGGTCAGCATACAACCAAGAGGCTAATCATACAGGACTACAAGGTCCTCTACAGGTTTATGGGCCCTCCTAACAGGTTCCCTAGCCATAAACCCGAAAGTGAGCATAGCATGGGGAATTAGAGACGCATCTAGATGCAGGACATCTCGAACAGTACCTGGACAGAACAAGGGAGCGCACATCCATCCCCCTTCTAGGCCAAGAGCATAAGCTGCAAGTAGCATGTTCTGAGCTGCTGCCCCAAGGCTTTGAATTGCCATTATCTCCTCTGCTTGTTGCCTATCAGGATCTGGATAGCGATCCAGGTCCTGGAGATAAAGACAAAGTATAACTACCAGAGGAGCAGATATAAGTCTTGCTTTGCTCTTTGCCAAACGCTGTTCGACAACTGACGCTTCTTGGCCATCCATCTCCAACTGATATCGCCAAACCTCAGCCATAGCTTCTGCGAGCTCCTGGCGGCGACTCCTTGAAGTCAGCACTACAAAGCGCCAAGGTTGTACACCATGCGGAGATGGCGCCCACCTGCCAGCCTCCAATATCTTTTCCACTAGTTGTTCAGGCACGGGATCAGGCTGAAACCATCTGACCGATCTACGTTCTCTAATAATCGTCATTAGGTCACGATCGGAGCGATCAGGAGCAAAATTTCTGCCCCAAACATTGAAATACTCCGGGTCAATTACTATAAGTGGGTTAGCTTGGATATTCATACCCAAATATTGAGAATACTTAGCCCTGAGGGAAGCTATAGCTTCATCATAGTCCCTGCCTTCGTGTAGGAGAGAAGCTTTGCCCTGTATCTGTATGTAAGCTAGACAATCCCAGTCCTCAGAATACCTATCCACAACCAACGATACTAAAGGATTTTTGATTATATTTCTAACTCTACGGAGTGCTGTCGGAGCCACAGATTTCGGTTTTTCGTCTAATGGAATATAGATGCGGTTATCGTTGTAAACGAAACACACAGGGATATTGCTAGGAGCACAATTCTCGCTAACTGTCGCAAGACGAGCGACACGTCTAGACTGCAGAAAAGCCAACTCTTGGGGAGAGAGTTCATATTTACGCATTCCTCAACTCCGGGATAACCTCGTTTGCTATCTTCTCCAACGTACGAACATCCCCATTCTTTGGAAAGTCTATGGTGAAATCAGTAAATCCAATTGATCTATAACGGTTATAGAAATCCAAAAACTTGTCGACCGAAGTCGCAACGCTGTCATCCTCGGGTTCACGTATAAACCTACGGATCTCAGAAGGGTCCCTCCCCACTTCCCTACACTTATTATCTAGAAACTGCATGCGCTCAGCTACAAATTCAGGGTCTCCAATCGTATCCCACATGTCTGCATAGCGAGCTGTCAGCTCTAGCATCTTATTCCCACTTGTACCAACTAGTATCGGGATACGGGGTCTCTGAACAGGCTTGGGCTCAAAAGGAGCATTCTCCAAAGTATAGTAGCGCCCTCTGAAAGTAGTATATTGTTGGGTCATCAGGCTATGCATGATCTGCAGAGTCTCGGCAACCATAGCGACCCTCACCCCAGCAGGAGGAAGGTTAAAGCCATACATGCGATGCTCAGCTTCATGCCAGGCAGCACCAATACCTATGATAACCCTCCCACTACTAATATGATCGACTGTAACGGCCTCCTTCATAAGCAGCGAAGGGTGCCTGAAGGTAACTCCAGAGACCAGCACACCAAGTCTAATCTTGGAAGTAAGTGGAGCAAGTCCTGCAATGAGGGTCCATCCCTCAAGTCGATCCTGCAGACCATCTTCGCCAGCAACAAAGTGATCTGATGTCCAAGCGTAGTCAAAACCCAGTTGATCAGCTAGCTGGAACCTCTCAACCATTTCATGCCATGTCCTGCCACCTTGGCGCAGGAACATGCCGAACCCAGGCGTGGGGAGTGTAACGCTCAATATGTCCTCCTCTCTATCGAGCCGGATTAGAAAGCACACTATATGGTGGTTCTATTATACTTACCTGTTTGCGAAGTAGCTCCTCTATAGAACCAATTCTGTTAGCAGTACAAGTTCTGAGATCACTTAGCGAGACCGAATCTATAGCAGCTGGGAAGTTAGAGGGGGGATAAGCATTATTTCTCAGCCTAAAAACCACAAACCCCTGAAAGTCTCGTTTGGTCTTGTACGCGTTGGGATTACTATTGTATACCACATCGAACATTCCAGACCTAGTCAAAGTATCAGCCCATAGCCCAGTGGCAGGATTGGATCTGACTTTAAATACGACCAAATAACTGCTTCTATCCTTTTGCATGAGGGTTCTAAGGTAATCAAGAGAAAAAATTCTATATGTGCAGCCATCGTCCTGGCCTACCCAAATAACGCTAGAACAGCTTCCCTGAGCACATAGAGCTCTCACGTAGTTATCGGGATTGATGACACTAATATAGTAAGGAGGCTTCCAGTAATGATTAAGTTTATCCTCGAATGCCAGGATATCTGGTAGGTGGTCAGGAATGTCACTAGTTCCGTCCAAAGTAATGAATATTGTTTGACCACGGGGAACGTTTCTGCTAAGCCAAGATGCAGTATTGACAGCCGCCTGATGAATGTATATGGAACCCTCCCTCCTGTGAACATCAGCGAAGGTAAGCATCCATCTAAGATGAAAGGCAGCGGCTCCTAACAGAATTATCCCTAGGGGAAGCAAAGCTATAAACCTAGGGATATTTACAGCAATTTCTCTCTTAGGTAGAGAAAAGGAAAAGGTATTATTGGCAAGATCAACAACCATCATACCTAAAAAGGCAAAGATATAAGCTTGTGGGACGATGAGCTGACGGGCAGCATAGCCCTTCCATAGAGTTACTATAACTATAGGCACCCAAATAAACGAGGAGATCAAAAATAGCTGTGATAAAGCATTTCTATATCTGTAGACAAGCCAAATACCATAAGCCGCTGCCAAAGGGTACAGGTACCAAAGCTTCAAGTAGGGGATAATAGCCATTCTTATGTGCTGAACTACAGGTTGCTCTTTGTATCCATGCAAGCCTTTCATAAGCAGATAAGTAACAAGCACTATCCATACACATGAACACGACCATGAGATTAATATCCTAATCCTAGTGGGGATTTGAGTAAACCTAGCTCTACTCATAACTAAGAATAAAGTGATTGCTCCCACCACTATGGCTATCAAAACAGCTCCTAAAATCAAATAAGCGGGAGAGCTTATGTTGATTTGCCCCAAATTGATTAGGTAGATTTCATGGGTCTTGAAGTACACCCAACCCCACCAAGGAATAAGAAGTAGAGCTGTTCCAACATAAAACGCCAAGCTAAGCGATCCACAGTTAGACATCAATACACTTGCAAATACTGGAATAGGCAAGGCGACTATGGAAGTCTCCTTCGTGAGAACTGCTAGTGCCATTAGCAAACCTGAAAATAAAGCAAGAAGTAAATGACGTCGCTTTATGCTCTTTATGAACAAGTAGAGAGAGAAAAAATAAAAGGCCATCATGATGGCATCCGGAGAGAAAGCTATATACATCACAGTAAGGAGTCCCCAAAATGCAAACAGAAAGACTGCAAGTAAGGCAACTACCTTTCCCTTGATCTCTCTAACACAAAGGTATATACTGATAGGGGTGAAAATAGACAAAACTCTGACTGCCCAAATGACCCTGGTTGCGTCTGCTCCTAGCAACTCAATGATCAAGGCGATGATCACCGCCATTAC
>NZ_JANZYQ010000028.1:0-560 GCF_059335935.1 Thermobaculum sp. T2p | reverse complement strand
CTCAGGCATGTGGTGGTGACCTCTGTGGCCAGGGATGAGCTACCTGATGGAGGGGCAGAGATCTTTGCTCGTACCATCAGGGCCATCCACAGGAGGGTGCCTGGCTGCTCGGTGGAGGTGTTGATCCCAGACTTTCGGGGGGATGAGGGGGCAGTGGGCAAGGTGGTGGAGGCCTCTCCTGAGATCCTCAACCACAACGTGGAGACTGTGCCCAGGTTGCACAGGCGGGTCAGGCCCCAGGCCAAGTACGAGCGGAGTCTGAGGGTGTTGGAGGTGGCCAAGGTGTTGGATGGGGAGGTGTTGACCAAGAGTGGGTTGATGGTGGGTTTGGGGGAGACGAGGGAGGAGCTCAGGCAAGTGATGAGGGATCTGAGGGCTGTGGGAGTGGAGATATTGACGGTGGGGCAGTATCTGAGGCCCTCCAAGGGGCATCTACCTGTGGAGAAGTACTACCATCCGCAGGAGTTTGCTGAGCTCAAGGCAGAGGCCCTGGAGCTGGGCTTTGCTCATGTGGAGGCTGGCCCCCTCGTCCGCTCCTCCTACCACGCCGACGAGCAGGT